>JBLZXS010000341.1:0-4053 GCA_050285325.1 Acinetobacter sp. | reverse complement strand
ATCGTCCCGATTCAATCGCACTTAAATAAATCACCGGTTTAAGTAAAGAACCCACTTGACGTTTGGCATCTAAAGCTCGGTTAAAACCGGTAAAATCTTGTGTAGAACCGACTGCTGCAACCAGTTCCCCATTTTCAGGATGAGAAATTAAAACCGCCCCCTGCAAATCTTTTAAACGTTTAGGATTGGCATTGGCTAAACGGGAAACTGAAGCTTTGAAAGCCTCTTGGACTTGGGTTTGTGCAATCGGATCAAGTGTGGTGAAAATTTTTAAACCTTGATTGGTCAAATCACCTTCTTGATATTCGGTACGCAATTGTCGACGCACTATATCCAGAAAGTCAGGGAAACGAGCAGGGCCTAAGGTGGGTTTTGCAATCACATTGAGGGGGCGTGCAACTTCCTGTTCAAACTGTTCCTGAGTGAGGTAACCCATCACCAGCATATTGTTTAAGACAATATCACGGCGTTTTTTTGCACCTTCAGGATTTCTCCATGGATTGAAAAGTGTTGGTCCTTGAACCAAACCGACCAGATAGGCTTGTTGAGCGGTATTCAATTCACTCAGCGGTAAGCCGAAGTAAAACTGTGAAGCCAGACCATAACCATTAATTGAGTAATTACCATTTTGACCTAGATTCACTTCATTTAGATAAGCTTCTAAAATTTCATCTTTGTCATAATGAAGCTCAATTAACAGCGCCATCAAGGCTTCATTCACTTTACGTTTTAAGGTTTTCTCGGGACTTAAATAAAAGTTTTTAACCAATTGCTGGGTCAGGGTTGAACCCCCTTGACGCTTGCCACCGGTGACGTTACTGACTAAAGCACGTGCTGTACCGCGGACTGAAACCCCATGATGATGATAGAAGTTACGGTCTTCTGTCGCGATGAGTGCTTCAATTAAAGGTTTAGGGACTTTGTCGAGTTTAATCAGTACACGGTCTTCATTGTGCTGCGGATAAATACCGCCAATTAATAAAGGTTCTAAACGAGCAATACCGGTAGATGAGGGTTTGGTCGCACTGACTTCACCAATTTGATTGTTGTTAAAAGTGACTTTCAAAACCTGTTCAGGTTCTACACTATCGCCAAAATCAAAACCACGGGTATGCACATAAAGTGCATCTCCTGAGGTGACATAACTACCTGATTTAGTATAGCTGTCTGAGTTTTTATAGCCGAGTAGCTTTAATTCTTGAGTAAAGTCTGTTTGATTTACCGGCGCATTGGTATAGATTTCCAAAGGACGCGCAAATACTTTCGCAGGAATATCCCAGCGTTGTCCCTCAAACTTGTCACGTACAATATTATCCATGCGTATTAAATAGATGCTAAATGCCAAGAAAGCACCAATGACTAATATTGAAAAAATAAGCGCTAGTAAACCCATACCACGTTCAGACTTCATCAATTATTGTAAGATCCTGATAAATTGTGCTAATCATGCGAAGCTTTTCATTTTTTTGCAATAATTAATCTGTGAATGAAGCTAAAATATAGCGATAAAAAAGTAAGTAAATTTATAATTAGTTATTGATTTTGCGAGAGATGCTTTTTTTCTAGCGAAGCCTGTATTGGGTGAGATTAGATCAATTTTACACCACATGATTCACCTTGAGGGATCAAGCACGAGTACAGATCTCTAGCTGCTGCTAATAAAATGTGATCTTTATCATAAAAAATCTGTATTGCTTCCACATACCAAGTTGGGCTCTAGTTATGGGGATAGATGAAGCAAACCATTCTTGCCAACTCTCTGCGCCATAAAGCGTACTCTATTCAGCTTTAAAGTTTTTTTAAAATGAATAGGGATAATGCTATGATAGGCAAGCAAGAATCGTAGCGGAGCGATGAATCAGGTGCAAATTTCACATAAGACTTTTCGGAACATCGGATTAATAGGACGTCCAGATAAATCCTCCGTCGTTGAAACTTTAAGTCTCATTCATGACCATCTTTTAAGTTTAGGGCTTCATCCTGTTTTTGATTCTCAAACCGCAGAGCTGGTTCCTTATCCTAATACGCAGACTGTCAGTCGTGCCTTACTGGGTGAAGTGGTTGATTTGGTGATTGTGGTCGGTGGCGATGGCTCTTTATTGCATGCTGCACGCGCACTGGTCAAACACAATACGCCTGTGATTGGCGTGAACCGCGGTCGTTTGGGCTTTTTAACAGACATTAAGCCGACCGAAGTTATATTCAAGCTTGATCAAGTGCTTAAAGGTCAGTTTCAGTTGGATCGCCGTTTCTTGCTGGAAATGGAAATTCGTTCCAAAGGTGAAAGTATTTATGACGCCATTGCTTTGAATGATGTGGTTTTACATTCGGGGCGGTCGGTACATATGATTGACTTTGAATTGAATATTGATGGTCAATATGTTTATCGTCAGCATAGTGATGGTCTGATTGTCTCGACACCTACAGGTTCTACGGCATATGCTTTATCGGGCGGTGGACCGATTGTCCATCCAAGTATGGATGCAATTTCTTTAGTGCCGATGCATCCACATACCTTGTCTTCACGTCCTATTGTGGTCGGTGGACAAAGTGAAATTAAGATCGTGATTCGTGAAAATCGCGTGTTGCCGATGGTCAGTGCTGATGGTCAACATAGCGTTTCATTGAATGTCGGTGATAGTTTACATATCCGTAAACATCCATTTAAATTGAATTTACTTCATCCGCCAGGGTATGACTTCTATATGGCATGTCGTACCAAACTTGGTTGGAACCAAGATTTTGACTCTTTACAACAGCAGGATTAAATGATGAATATTGAACAAATGCTGGCCGTACTCGATCCTGAAATTGTTTCGCGTTTAAAAACCGCAGTAGAAATTGGCAAATGGCCGAATGGGATTGCTTTAACGGCTGAACAGCGTCAAACCTGTATGCAGGCAGTTTATGCTTGGGAAATGAAAAATTTGCCTGAAACTGAACGTAGTGGCTATATTGACCGCGGTACCAAAGAAGAAGATGAACATTGTGATTCACATGACCCACAGCAAGATGAAGAATTCAAGCCGATTCGTTTTGTTTAATGATGGGTTGTTTTGAGTAGCTAAACTTTAAATTAAAGTTGATTATGGCTACGCGGAAAAGCCATTCGCAACTGTTCGAGGCAGGACTATATTAATATAGTCCTGTTTTTGCGAGAGAGGTGAAACTCGGTGGTATTTGCCGAGTTTTGCGAATGGTAAAAGTTTTGGTTACTTTTTACAAAGTAACACAATGAGCTCCCAATATTCGATTATGAGCGTTAAGACTCCGCAGAGCCTGACCCTTTAACCTATTAAATAACTTTTCGGTTTACCCAAAGCTCTTTGGCCTTTAACATTGCCTCATCATAAGAATCACAAGCGCCCATTGTATATAAGGCAATCCCCATGGTTTCAGTCACTGCAATTTCACCATATTCATGATTTTGCTTGCCTTCCCAAACCGCTTTAAAAACCGCCAAATCCAGTTCTTCTTCAATCGGGCTACGGCTTACTGTCAATTTGGGTAATTCATGCTCGTACAGTTCACCATTTTTAATGCCACAAATTAAAGTTTTAGCATCAGGATTACGTTCAAATTCCCCACCTTCACCTTTAATCACAGCACTATTTTTATAGCCTAACTTAAAAGCCGCTTGCTGGTGTGAAGTTCGATAAGCAGGATGAAAAATTGCTTGCAGCGTTGTTTTGGCATTGAAGGGATTAATTAAACGGGCGAGGGTATGAATCGGTGAGCGTAAGCCCATCACGTTACGTAAGGCAATCAAGTCACTTAAGATGGGTGAAATCGCTTCTAAAGGAATATAGGCAAAATTGCGTTGTTGTAATTGCTGTTCCACATCTTTGTCATTTTGGCAAATAGCATAACCGAGGTATTCCAATACCTGTTCAGTATAAAGACGGTTAATGGTATGCCCAGAAGCACCATGCATCACAACTTTATAACCGTGTTGTGCCAAAGTCAGGGCAGCCAATAAAAACCATGGATAATGCTTGCGCTTACCTGCATACGATGACCAATCTAAGTCAACATCTAAGGTTTTAAAATTGA
>JBLZXS010000340.1:0-5638 GCA_050285325.1 Acinetobacter sp. | reverse complement strand
CCGCTTTAAATAACTCATTACCATGTTCAGCCAATAGTGCTTTGTTGGCAGTCACAATATGCTTGCCATGTTTCATAGCTTCAATGATGACTTCATAGGCAGGGTGGATACCGCCCATGACTTCAACCACCACATCGACATCAGGCTGACGCACGATATCGAGCAGATCAGCACTGTGTTTTACAGATTCTGGAAGATCCAAATCAGGACGCGGACGACGTGTACCGACATGGGTAATTTCGATTTCTCGACCGGTGCGACGTCTAATCTCAGCAGCGTTTTCTTTTAAAAGTTTAAGGGCACCACCACCTACAGTACCAAGACCGAGGATTGCCAGACGAACTGGTTTCACGTCACACTCCAATATCTAATCAATTTTAAGCGAACCTAGATCATAGCTAAAAAAAGCATGAGACTCTAGGAAAGAAATAACTTTATCTGCAACTATAAAAAACAGTAATTTAACGAATAAAAATTAGTTATTTAAGCGCTCGACTAATTCTTCTGGCGACAGGTATCCACCGAGGTAGACACCCTCTTGATTATAAATCGCAGGGGTACCATTCACGCCCATATTCAGACCCAATTGGTACTGTGCCCGGACTGGATTTTTACAGGTTGCAGGAGCAAGCGGTGTACCGGCAATCGCTTGATCAAAAGCAGCCTGACGATCTTCACTACACCACACGCTTTCCATGGCTGGCATGAACTGTTCGCCACGTGGCCATGCGATATAACGCACTTCAATGCCTTTGGCATTAATTTCGCTCATGTGTTCATGCAGTTTATGGCAATACGGACAGCTTGCATCGGTAAACACATACACAATATGCTTGGTTTTGCCTTGCGCTTTATAAACCAGAAGGTCTTCAGTTTTTAAGCTCGCCAGAAGCTTTTTGTTGGCTTCAGATTGCAGATTTTCACTGACATTATGAATTTTACTATCACCTAAACGCAGTACATCCCCTTGAATAATGTATTTTCCATCTGCGGTGGCATAAACCGATGACATGCCTTCGAGGTTGACCCAATACAGATTCGGCACTTCAGTGGCTTTAATGTCTAAAACTTTGGCATTGATATTGGCTTTTTTAAAGTGCTGTTGCAGGGTGTTAATCAAACGTTGCTGTGCATTGCGCTCGGAAATATTCGATGCCTGTCCGGTTGCGGGTGCACTAGCCGTTAAAGTACCTTGCTTTTTTTCATCGTTATTTGAGTTGGAACATGCAGTGATTAGCAGGCTGCTTGCCAAGGTGCATGCAATAAAAATTTTTGAGCGGGTAAATGACATAAATAACCCTTTCTTTTAGCTATAGATAAAAATTGGTGGCTTAGCATAACAAAAAAAAAGCCACGCTCGTTAACACTTCTTGGTCTTAGATGATGAATGAAGATCAGGCTAAGCACGCGGGTGATGGGTCGCATGCAGTTGTTGCATTCGGATTTGGGCCACGTGAGTATAAATTTGTGTGGTCGATAAATCACTGTGGCCCAGCAACATCTGAACGACACGTAAGTCTGCGCCATGATTGAGTAAATGGGTAGCGAAGGCATGCCGTAAAGTATGCGGCGATAATTCGGCTTGAACTCCAGCTTGGAGCGCATAGCGTTTAATCGCATACCAAAAATTTTGTCGGCTCATAATGCCGCCGTGCTGGGTTAAAAAAACATAGTCTGTGGCAGATTTATACAGACTGGAACGTGCTTCATTCAGGTATTTTTCAATCCATTCACAAGCCACTTGTCCTAAAGGAACCAAGCGTTCTTTGTTACCTTTACCGACAATACGTAAATAGCCCTGTTTTAAATTAATCAATTCAAGGCGCAAGTTGAGGAGTTCAGTCACCCGTAACCCACAGGCATACAGCACTTCGAGCATGGCACGATCACGTAAACCCAAAGCAGTTTCAACATCGGGTGCATGAATTAAGGCTTCAACTTCCTGTTCAGAAATATCTTTGGGCAGTGAACGACCAATTTTAGGAGTTTTGTGGGTCGCAACCGGATTGTCAGAGCGCAGCTTTTGTTCACGTAAAAATTTATAAAAAGAACGTAATGCAGAAAGTGATCGTGCAATCGAACGCGGGCTTTTGCCTTGTTTGGTCAGGTTTAATAAAACATCGGAGATGTCATCACTGTTCCAATCCGGCATTGAGTTGGGATTACATTCACTACATTGAACTAAATCAGACAGATAAGCATTGCGGGTATGCGGACTGACGGTTTGTGCAATTAAATAATCTCGGAAACCCTGTAAAAAACTTAAATGTTCAGGAATGCTCACAGGAGCAGGGATACGAGGTTTCTTATTAAGCATGTCACTTCTACATTGAATGAAAAATCCAAGTTTTTCTTGGCTTGGATCAATTTAGAACAATTCTGCAATAATGTCGATGTAACAGCACAAGATGAGAATTGGAATAAACCTTACTTGGTAATTATTCTCATTTGTTTGTATACTGTTCAAAATATTTTAGGATTAGATGCGGTGCGTTTATCTGATTTAAAAGTGAAACAAACAGCCATCATCAGCAAAGTCAACAGAACTTTAGATGGCAATATTGCTCAAAACGATTTAGTGGCAAGTCGTTTAGAGACTCTAGGTTTTGTTCCGGGCACAAAAGTACAGGTCATTACCAAAGGTATTTTTGGTGGAGATCCGATTTTGATTCAAGTTGGATTTACCAGATTCGCACTGCGTAAAGTTGAAGCTGAAAAAATTGAAATTAATCTTGAGGGAGCACCTGCATGAGTGATGCGCTGCGTATTGCCCTGGTAGGTAACCCAAACTGCGGTAAAACATCATTATTTAACCATCTGACTGGTACACGTCAGAAAGTCGCCAACTATGCCGGTGTCACGGTTGAACGTAAGGTGGGGCAGTTTACATTGCCATCCGGTAAGCCGGTTCGTGTATTAGATTTACCCGGAACTTATAGTTTAGATGCCACCAGTCCGGATGAAGCGATTACCCGTGATGTGGTGCAGGGTAAAATTGCCGAAGAAGGCCAGCAAGATGCGTTCTTGTGTGTGGTCGATGCCACCAACCTGAAACTGCATCTCGGTCTGGTTCTGGAAATGATCGAGCTAGGCCGTCCAATTCTACTTGTACTGAATATGATGGATGAAGCGCGTCGTCGTGGCATGCAAATCAACACGCAAAAATTGGCAGAGCGTTTGGGTATTCCTGTGGTGGAAACCGTTGCGGTGCGTAATTCGGGCATTGAAAACCTGATGAATGCACTGGATCAAGGTAAATATTCGATTCCGCATACCGAACTTAGCGGCTTAAGCGGTGATAATCATCAAAAAGTCACTACGATTTTGCATGATGTGGTGCATTCAGTTGATCAGGAAGATAAACGTTCCGACTTCCTCGATAAAATATTTTTACATCCAGTCTTCGGTTTGGTCAGTCTTGCGCTGATGATGTTTGTAGTTTTCCAGGCAGTATTTGCTTGGGCGGCGCCGTTTATGGACGGGATTGAAGCCTTCTTTGGCTGGTTTGGTGAAGTGGTTGGGGCAAATATTTCCCATCCCTTGCTGAACAGCTTGGTGGTCGATGGCATTATCGCCGGAGCTGGTGGGGTGGTGGTATTCTTGCCACAAATTTTGATTCTGTTCTTCTTTATTTTGGTATTAGAAGAGTCAGGTTATTTACCGCGTGCTGCGTTTTTGCTAGATAAACTGATGTTTAAAGCCGGCTTAAGTGGTCGTGCCTTTATTCCGTTACTGTCCAGTTTTGCCTGTGCAGTCCCGGGGATTATGGCAACCCGCAGTATTAGCGACCCACGCGATCGTTTAACCACGATTTTTGTTGCACCGCTGATGACCTGTTCTGCCCGTTTACCGGTATATGCGCTACTCATTGCCGCCTTTATTCCGGAATATATGGTCTGGGGTGTGTTTAACCTGCAAGGTCTGGTGTTGTTTGCTTTATATATGGCCGGGATTGTCAGCGCGCTGATTGTCTCTTTCATATTAAAGTTTTTCCAAAAAGATAAATCACAACATATGTTGCTGATGGAATTGCCCAGCTACCGTTTTCCAGATGTGAAAAGTATTTGGATTGGTTTGCTGGATCGCGCCAAAATCTTCTTGAAGCGTGTCGGTGGCATCATCTTCGCGTTGTCGATTTTGCTTTGGTTCTTGTGTACTTTCCCGCAACCGCCAGAAGGCGCGACTTTACCTGCAATTGATTATTCTCTCGCGGGGATGCTCGGACACCTGATGCAACCGATTTTTGCTCCGCTGGGCTTTAACTGGCAGATTTGTATTGCCTTGATTCCTGCCATGGCGGCACGTGAAGTGGTGGTTGCTGCATTGGGTACGGTTTATGCCTTGTCTGCAACCGATGATGATGCAATATCGCAAGGTCTGGCATCCATCATTAGCAGTGATGGCAGCCTTGGCTGGTCGCTGGCGACCGGTTTATCACTATTGGTCTGGTTTATTTACGCACCGCATTGTCTGGCGACATTGGCAACGGTGAAACGTGAAACAGGTTCATGGAAAACCGTGAGCTTTATGACCGCTTATTTATTTGGTTTGGCTTATTTGATGTCTTTCCTGACCTATCAAGTTGCAACCCACTATTTGGGTTAATTGGATTGGGTTTAGTTGACTTAAAAATAATCTGCACAGGAGATTGAGATGATTGAATTTGTGATTGTTGCGGCATTGGTGATTTGGAGTGCAATTGTGGTCTTCAAAAAGGTGTTTCCTCAGACGGCAAACTCAGTCTTCATGCAGTTGTCCAGTTTTTGTGCCAAGCAGGGCTGGCTCACTTTAGCCAAATGGTTAAAGCCGGCCATGGTTTTGGGTTGCGGTGGAAGCTGTGGTTGTTCTGCAACTGAGGATAACGTTAAGACTAAACCGGAAGTTCAGGCAGTAAAGTGGAAATAAATTCCGAGTTTGTGCTCAATTTAAAAAAACCGTCTTTTGTATGACGGTTTTTTTACGCACGGACACAAAAAAAGCGGCATAAAGTCAAAACAGAAAAAGCATTCAAAAGAGCAAAGTGCTAACATTTTGCCAGTTTTAAAAACATACCAAGATATGGGGTAAAAATGTTAATACAACGTGGTGGATTAAAAGTGGTTGCAGGACTCGGAATTTCAGGTGTTGCAGCAGTAAACTTCTTACATGAAAATGGCTACCGCGTTGCAGTAACAGATTCTCGAAAGACGCCTCCGGGACACGATCAAATTCCAAGCGAAGTTCAAACCAGTTTTGGTCAGCTTGATCAGGAGCTGTTATTACAGGCCGAAGAAATTGTGATTAGCCCGGGGCTTGATCCAAAACTTCCTGAAATTCAGGCAGCAGTTGCCAAGGGCATTCCTGTAGTCAGTGAAATTCAAATTTTACGCCGCGCCACAGATAAACCGATTATGGCAATTACGGGTTCAAATGCCAAAAGTACAGTGACTACCCTGATTGGCTTAATGGCGAAAGATGCGGGAATTAAAGTGGCAGTCGGTGGCAACCTCGGTCGTCCGGCACTGGATTTAACCAAGGATAATCCTGAACTGTATATTTTGGAACTTTCCAGCTTCCAGTTGGAAACCACCTCTAATTTGGCCGCAGAAGTCGCAGTTGTCCTTAATTTGAGTGAAGACCATCTAGACCGTCATGGCGA
>JBLZXS010000339.1:0-5453 GCA_050285325.1 Acinetobacter sp. | reverse complement strand
ACCATGCGAACTGGCTTCAATCGCGGCAAATTCAGCGCCAGCTTGGGCATAGCCATGCAAGGCATTTTGCAGATGCAAGGCATCGAGTGTGGTATGCGAAGATGCTTCCAGATTCGGTAAAATTCCGTTACCCGTTGTACCCATCACTGCACACTGCTTGCCTTGCAACATCAGTAATTCGGCGACCAGTCGTGAAATGGTGGTTTTACCATTGGTTCCGGTCACCGCAAGAATTCGTGCGGCTTGTACAGGCTGAGTCGCTTGTAAATATTGCTTTTGCCACGCTCCCATCAAATGACGGACATTCGGTACAACTACACTATTTTCTAAATTCAAATCGGCTTCACTGATCACAGCCAAGGCACCGTTTGCCAAAGCCGACTGGGCAAACTGCAAGGTTTTTTCAGGCTGAGAAAAACTATTCAGGGCAATAAAAATTTGCCCTGGCTCAACTTTACGACTATCTAAACCAAAGCCACTGAATGGCTTGGTCATCCATCCAGTGATTTTTTCAGCGGTGTAGAGATCTTGAAATGTAATGGACATTCATCACCTGTTACTGGATTTTGGGAGTATCTAAAGGTTTATCTAAAGGCACGTTCATTAAACGTAGTGATTCTTGCATCACCCGTGCGAATACAGGAGCTGAAACCGTACCGCCATAGTAAGAGCCTTGTGGATTTTCCACCACGACAATCATCGCCAAACGCGGATCGCTTACCGGCGCCACACCGGCAAATAAAGCACGGTATTCGCTGGTTGAATAACCTTTGCGGTCAGCACGCAGTTTATGTGCGGTCCCTGTTTTACCTGCCACACGATAGCCTGGAATAGTGGCACGTGTAGCTGTTCCGCCTGGCAATGTCGCTGTTTCCATCATCAAGAGCACTTGATCGGCAATTTTTGCATCAACAATTTGCTCACCCTTCGGTGGCTGTTCCAATTTATACAAACTCAAAGGAACCTTGACACCTTTATTGGCAAGCATGGCGTAGGCATCCGCAATTTGCAGCACTGTCGCATTCAGACCATAACCATAAGCCATGGTGCCCACTTCAGAGACATTCCATTTACTTGGTGGCAAGATCAAACCGCCACTTTCGCCCGGGAATTTCACTGCCGAACGTTGCCCCATGCCTACACGCTTATAAAAAGTCGGCAGAGTGGCATAAGGCAAGGACAATGCAAGTTTCGCAACACCCACGTTAGATGATTTCTGAATGATGCCACCCAAAGTTAGTGCACCATAGTTATGCGTATCACGGATGGTATGGTTACCAATGCGCATACTACCCGGTGAAGTATTTACCACTGAGTTTGCAGTGTATTTACCACTTTCCAGTGCCATCGCCACAGTCAACGGCTTCATGGTCGAACCGGGTTCAAATGAATCGACTGCACCCCGGTTACGCATGGCATCTTTATTGCCTAAACTTTTTTTATCATTCGGATTGTAAGACGGCCAACTGGTCATTGCCAGAATTTCACCAGTTTTAATATCTACTGCAATGGCAGTGGCTGAACGGGCGTTATTGGCTACACCAGCAGCGGTCAATTCACGGTACATAATATATTGCAGACGTGAATCAATACTTAAAGTGATATTTTCCCCGGCTTCAACTTCTTTAATCACTTCCGGATCTTTAAAACGATTGCCTTTTTTATCACGGACAATTTGCTGCTCGCCATCATGACCCGATAAAGCCGTATTCAGCTGCATTTCCAGACCTTCAATCCCCGTGCCTTCACTATTGGTTAGGCCAATAATTTGTGCATTCGGCTGCGGCTGCGGATAGTAACGCTTATAGTTTTTTTCTGTATACACCGCCTGGAATTCACGTTTTGCAATCAGTTCAGCTTGCTGCGGTGGAATTTCTTTTTGCAGAACCAAATAGCGTGAACGGGGACGCTCATGCATTTTCTTTTTCAGCTCGGCACGATCCATGCCCACAGCGTCGGCAAGCTCGTCCAGATTTAGGTTTTTATCCGGCAATTGACGTTTTAGCTTACGGTTATTTGGATCTTTGACCAGTTCAGCAGTAATTTCATCAAACAGTTTTTTGGTTTCGAAGTAGTCACGCGGATCAATCACCACTTTCATGACCGGTGTACTAATGGCCAAAGGCACACCGTGACGATCATAAATCACGCCGCGCATCGCCTTGACTTTTTCCGTTCTTAAAATATTGGCATTGGCTTTGTTTTGTAAAAAGTCTTTATTAATCACCTGCACATAAAATGCACGACCCACTAAAGCTAAAAAGCAGAGTAAAACCACACTCCACATCAGATAAAAACGCCACATATCCACGCTAAGGGTATTTTTATCACTAATAGACTGCTGCTTTTTACGCACTTGCTTGTTTCTCTTGTCCACCATATTACAGCTAGCCTTATTTTTTATCTTCTGAAGTCATTGGTAAAGAAATTACAACCGTCTGTGCTGCAGGTGGCGAATACATGCGCAACTGGGTCACCGCACGTGTACCAATTTGCGCTGTGGCACCAAAGGTTTGCTGCTCAATGAGCAAACGCCCCCACTCTGCATTCAGATCATCTTTTTCCCGCATAAAAGAACTTAATTCGCGATAATCATGACGATATTCAAATACTTGAAACACAACCATGATTGCGCTAAAAAAGACCAATCCCAGTAAAACAATATAACTGATGATTTTTTTCATTGGCCATTTTTCTGATTTCTTTTCAACAACTTCAGTTTTCATTATTCGCCTTTCGAAGCTAAGCGTTCTGCAACTCTAAGCCATGCACTCCGTGAACGAGGATTGGCTTTCACCTCTTCTTCACTGGCACGTACTCTGGAAATTTTCTTTAAACGACGGGTATCTTCCCGTTCTTGTGGCATACCCCAACTGGTATCTTCCGCTAAAGTCGATTCTTTTTGAATAAATTGTTTAATTAAACGGTCTTCTAGCGAGTGGAAACTAATCACTGCTAAACGACCGTCAGTTTTGAGTACATCTACCGCTTGCGGTAAGAAGGCTTCAATATCTTCTAATTCTTTATTAATGGCAATACGAATCGCCTGAAAAGTTCGGGTAGCTGCATGTTTATGTTTTTCCCATTTTGGATGGGCAACTTTTACAATTTCAGCCAACTGTGCAGTTGTTTCAATATAACCGGCAGCTTTAATTGCTTTAGCAATACGTCGACTATAACGCTCTTCACCATATTGGAAAATAACATTGGCCAAAGCTTCTTCTTCAATATTTACCAGCCATTCAGCCGCAGTCGGACCTTTTGAATTGTCCATACGCATATCCAGTGGGCCATCTTTCATAAAGCTAAAACCACGTTCCGCCTGATCCAGCTGTGGTGAAGACACGCCTAAATCGGCCATTACACCATCAACCAGACCAATGCCACGTGCTTCAAGCTCTTGTTTTAAATCGGCAAAACTGGCATGAATAACTTTAAAACGTGAATCTTCTTGTTCTAATAATGCCGCAGTTTCCAATGCTTGCGGGTCTTTATCGAAGCCATAGACACGTGCATTTTCATCTAATTTAGACAGCAGTAAACGCGTGTGTCCACCTCGACCGAAGGTGCCATCAATATAAATTCCTGTATTTCGATCTGCCAACAAGGCATCGACAGTTTCGTGAAGTAATACAGAAATATGCGACATAAGGGTTCAATCAATACTAGGAAAAATGTAACTGCACATTATTACCTTGTTTTGATAAAGCTCCAAACGACTTTTTGTAGGGAAATATTACTTTTCATAGAGAAAACCGTTTTTAGATTTATTCAACTCAGATTTGTCTTATATTTAATCTGAATTGAGATCATCTTAAAAATATACTTGTGCGAAATAAAAAAGCCTCCTAATTCAGGAGGCTTTTTAAATCACACATCTATCATTTATTTACGTGTGTTATAAATCTGATCGAAAGTGGCCCCATTCACAAAATGAGTTTGTTGCGCTTTTGACCATCCACCAAACACTTCATCAATGGTAAAGGTTTTAAGTTTAGGGAACTGGGCTGAATATTTCGCTAACACTTCCGGATTACGCGGACGATAGAAATGTTTTGCGGCCATGTCTTGACCCAATGGTGAATACAAGTAATTGATATAGCCTTTTGCCAACCACTTGTTGCCATTTTTCTCGACAGTCTTATCGACAATTGCAACCGAAGGTTCAGTTAAAATTGAAATAGACGGATAGATAATGTCGAACTTGTTTTTACCCAAGGTTTTTTGAGTCACTAAGGCTTCATTTTCCCAAGTCAACAATACGTCACCAATACCGCGTTCCGCGAACGTGGTCATTGAAGCACGTGCAGCTGAGTCCATCACTTTGACGTTATGGTACATTTTGCCGACAAAGTCTTTAGCCTTGGCATCATTACCACCCGGTTGTTTCAGTGCATAACCCCAAGCGGATAAATACACCCAACGTGGTAAGCCACCCGTTTTTGGATTTGGGGTAATAATTTGTACGCCCGGTTTAATTAAGTCCGACCAGTCCTTAATATTCTTGGGATTGCCTTTACGCACCATAAATACAATGGTAGAGGTATAAGGTGCTGAATTATGGGGAAACTCTTTTTGCCAACCCGGTTGAATTTGACCTGATTTTACAATTTCTTCAATATCGTTGGCCAAAGCCAAGGTCACTACATCACCTTTTAAGCCGTCAACAACTGAACGCGCCTGTTTGCCTGAACCACCATGTGACTGTTTGAAATTTACCGTATTACCGGTGCGTTCTTTCCAGTAACTTCCAAATGATTTATTGAATTCATCATAAAATTCACGGGTTGCATCATAAGATACATTTAAAAAATCACGGTCTGCTGCCTGAGCAGAAGTTGCGGTAAAAACCATGCCGGTAGCAAGCAATGCCGCACTGAATAAGGCTTTAAATTGAGTTTTCATTGCGATACAAATCAATTATCTTCATTAATGCTAAATATATGAAATAAAGTCATAAATCGCAATAAATTAAACTCCTAGCAATTCAATACAATACTTAAACCACTTGTTTAAATTTATGTTTTTATTGAAGAATCAATTAAAACAGTTTACTTATTCCTTATATATACTGTTTTCTGAATTGTATATGCAAAAAACGGATAATGCATGATCCATTTTTTACTATTTCCTAGAAAATTAAACCTAATTTTTCTCACTATAAATTTGATCAAAAATGGCCCCATTCACAAAATGGGTTTTCTGCGCTTTTGCCCAGCCTCCAAACACCTCCCCAATAGTAAACAGTCTGATTTTTGGAAATTGTGCTGCATATTTTGCTGCAACTTGTGGGTTACGGGGACGGAAAAAATACTGAGCCGCCAAATCTTGCCCTTTCGGTGAATATAAATAGTTCAGATAACCCTTGGCCAAGTTACGGTTGCCATCCTTATCCACGTTTTTATCCACGATGGCTACAGACGGCTCGGCCAAAATTGAAATCGAAGGATAGA
>JBLZXS010000338.1:8167-9035 GCA_050285325.1 Acinetobacter sp. | reverse complement strand
ACACCGAAACCATCAAAGTCACGGATATGTTCTTTTTGTACATTGGCAATTTGTTGTTCCGGTGAAATACCATTTGCTTCAGCGCGCAGCATGATTGCTGTACCGTGAGCATCATCCGCGCAGACATAAGTCACGTCATGACCCATTGCACGCATGGCACGAACCCAAATATCTGCTTGGATATAACCGAGTAAGTGACCCATATGGATTGGACCATTGGCGTATGGAAGGGCGTTAGTGACTAGGATATTACGCACGGATATAACTCTCTCATTCGTATTTTATGCAATGGGCCATAATTTTACATGATGCAGAGGGGATTACAAAGAAATGCTTTAGCTGAAGCAAGACCAATAAAGCGGCAGGAACATTCAAATACAAAATTCGACATCATCCGATGAGCAACAATTAAACAATTGATCAAGCTAAGTTAACGCTACTTTCTGCAATCAATAGCAACAACATGTACAGGCTTTGTTGCAGTTTGCTTAATTTGTCCGCTAGCTTGCATGCGTTGTGCTAAAAAAATGTCTGATAATTTTAATGACACCTCAGGAAGGGTACTCATGACTCAGAATAACCAGACCAGTACTTCTAAGCAAAATCAAGATAAAGAACAACATGCACGGGAATTGAATGACCCAATCGAAAAAGAGCAAAAGCAGAACGAGATCGATAAACAGCACAACCAAGAATATCAGGAAATTCTAGAAGCCCAGAAGAACAATACTGATGAAAAGTCTGAAACTAAGCAAAGCGCTCAGCCAAATGGCGAACATGCAGACCAAAAAGATAATTCTGATAATGTTAAGGAAGCTCAGTCAGGCAAGTCAGATAAAAAAACTGAAACCATTAAGATGGATGACTT
>JBLZXS010000338.1:0-8157 GCA_050285325.1 Acinetobacter sp. | reverse complement strand
TAAGCAAAGCGCTCAGCCAAATGGCGAACATGCAGACCAAAAAGATAATTCTGATAGTTCTAATTCTGATAATTCTAAAGAAGCTCAGTCAGGCAAGTCAGATAAAAAAACTGAAACCATTAAGATGGATGACTTAAAAGCGAAAGCAATCGCCATTGGTGAGGAACTCCTGAAAAAAGGCGAAAAGATTCTGAATGAGCTAAAAAATGGCAAGTCAGATAGTCAGCAAAATGATGAACAAGGTTCTGGTGACTCTAAACAGGCCAAAACGGATCAGAAATCTGATGATAAATCGGCAAATCAGTCAGATAAGCAAAATTCTAAAGAGGGTCAGGCTGATCAGCAGGATCTGATGGCTAATTTAAAAGAAGCTCTGCATAAATTTGAAGACACCAAACAGAAGATTATTGAGTTAGTCAGTGAAGCCTCAACCAAACTGGGTGAGCTAAGACAGATGGCGACTGACACAATGAGTAAAATGAAAGGAGAAGATCAATCCCAGTCAGATGAGTCGAAAAAGCAGGATCAAAATGCTTCATCGAAGGACAAGGATTCAGATCAGACTCATAAAAAAGATGATTCCAAGAAGGATCATGATCAAAATGCTCAGTCTGAGCAACACAAGTCTGAACATAATAAAAATCATAAAGAATAGTTTTAACTAAAAAGCTCCTTTAATCAGGGCAGGATTAGAGGAGCTAGCAAGACCAAAAAATTAAGATTGTTCCGAAAAACGTGGACCATCTGCATATTGGACAATGTCTAAATCAGGCGAACTGTTATTTAGTGGCTATGACGTTGATTAAATTTCGATTGGGATTCAGTCGTTTGTCATAGTATTTATTTTATAGCGCTATGTGCTGTATTGAATACCTGTGATAATAGCCACTTAAAGAAATGTGCCAAGAGTAAAGACCATGATTGATGATGATTTTGAATACGACGATTTCGAGCGTGAAGTGACCCGAATTCCCCAAAATCAAAATGCTCAAAACAAACTCGGGAAAGGTATTTTGCAAAATGCTGAGCACTATCTTCAAGAGATGTCAGCGGGTGAACATACACATTTAATCCAGGCGTTACGAAATGCTGCCAAAATTGAAGCTTATTTTGATGTGCTGGCGGATGATCTGGATCAACCGGTCGATGCCAAATTTGCCAATGATGCACTCAATCTGATTCATGTCTGGAGCCTGATCAATCAGCATGAAAAAGATGTGCTTGATTTTGATCTTTTAAATGTCATTAATGCCGACTATTTTCAAGCAGAACTATTTCAAGTTTTTGATGCGCTACAGATTGATGCGGACTATAAAGCGCAGCGTCGTCTGGTCATTCAAGAAGCCTTTAAGCTCTATGAAATGCAATGTTATGCCGGCTGTATTCCATTGCTGTATGCGCAACTGGAAGGTCTATTAACCGATGTGTTGATTGCGCATGAATATTTAAAGCAGAACCAAACCAAATTTGTGGATGTGTATAAAATTGTGCCGGGTTTAAAGGGCAATGAAATTAAAAGCTTGTGGCATAAAGCTAAAATCGCAACTGAACTGAATCGTTATTTTGCTGAACTTGCCGCCTATAAAATGGATAGTAGTTCAACTGTGACCATGACCCGCCATAATATTTTGCATGGTACAGATGTAAGTCATTTTAATCAGGGACGTAGTTTTGTACTGTTTATCTGGCTGTTTTCAGCACTCAGTTTTATGAGCACGCTTAGACATTAATAAATAGAATATGCAGATTTGAATTGACGTATGTGAATTTGAAATTCACTTAAGCAAGCTTTTAAATAGTCCTTATAAATATGCCATCCACACCATGGGTGGCGTATTTTACAGAACTGAAGTCCCGAATAAAGTTTAAGGCACTCTATTTCTTTGCCTTTAGGGAATTAACCTACATATAAATAGCGAATTAAAATTGAATCTCAACTTTTTAAGATGCTTTAGATTCCAATTATGCTTTCATCTCTTGGCTATAAATACTCCAAAAGCACATAAAAATATTCCATATATTAAGTGAATTATGAATTAACTTGTTTTACATGAGGAGAGATCAGGAGGCTTTTTATTTATTAAAACAAAAGCGAAATATAAAAAGATAAAACTAACTTGGTTTTTGACTTTGGATCAATTACAGAGAACACTAGGCCTGTTTGCAGCAGTCAGCTGAAAGAAATTTAAAAATAAAAAAATTGAGGGATTTAGCTGGTATTGTTAAAAGGAACAATACCAGAAAATGTTAATTCCTTCTAAGAAATTCAACATTGTATAGCCTCAAGATTGAGGTGAGGGGACATTACGCTCAAATTTAGATCACAAAATGCAGATTTTATGCTGAAAAAAGAGAATTAATTTTATAGTTCACGCCATACTTTATTTTCATCATTTAAAGAAACAGTGAAATTAAAGTTTGAATCATCCGATACCAATAGACCGGTAGGGGTGTGCATCACAACTTTTAAAATTGTCCCTTGTTCAAACACTAAAGGATTGCAATTTTCTTTTTCTAGAATAATTGGTTTCAATAATTCGATGACTAAATTGTCCATTTTATTTCCCCGAGCAGTGTCAAGAACTGACTGTAATAATAACATGAGTTGATAGATATTTAATCAATTTTATCAACATTGAGAATTAAATCAAAAAAAACTGACGGAAGTTTTATGTGATATACATATTAAATAGAAAACCTTGAATCTGTTAAATTTTATAAGGTAATTATTAGAGTGTATTTCTATTTTTTTATGCCCTTAAAGAAGGCAATTAGATAAAGCAAAACTCGGTAAATCACTGGATATTTTTTAAGATTATTTTAATGATAAGGCACTAGCTTTGGCTGTTCCGGGACAGCATGGAATTCATGAGTTCATTTGATAATATTGATTTGCTTTCATGCAAACTGAATCAGCCTGCATGGCTTAACTGTAATGTGAGGAAATGATGAAAATATCATCAGCAGGTTAATTTAAAAATACAGATTATTTATTGAAATGTCGGTTTGTTAAATCTGACTCACGTGAAAAAACATTTCACAAACAGTGAATAAGTTGCTACAAAGATGAAAAGACTAGAATAATGGCCGATTCATCCATTTAGCGAACTTCTGTTTGGTTTTATTGATCGGCTAGGTTGTAAACTAAAAATAAAGGAATATCCATACGCAATGTTTAAATCTTTTTTTCCGAACCCGAAGTGGTTCTTTTTGTCGTTGGTGCTTTGGTTTTTCATCAATATTGCTTTGTGGTATTCCGGTGGAAGTGGTTGGGGAACGTTTTTAGGCTTTGCACCCGGTTATCATGAGGCGGAATTGCCGATTGGGGTAAGTCGTTTCTGGTCAGCTTCGTTTTTA
Source organism: Acinetobacter sp. (assembly GCA_050285325.1). Lineage (GTDB taxonomy): Bacteria > Pseudomonadota > Gammaproteobacteria > Pseudomonadales > Moraxellaceae > Acinetobacter. Next base: position 4,800 of record JBLZXS010000338.1, on the reverse strand, counting down.
TGGTTTTATCTGTGGTTCTTTGTTTCAACGGTTATTTTTGCCCTGTTCTGGAGATTTAAATCCAGCAACCCGTGGCAAGGCTGGTCAGTCTGGGGATCGGCTTTTATTCTGTTTAATATCTGGTTTGCAGTACAAGTAAATGTAGTGGTGAATGCGTGGTACAGCCCATTTTACGACCTGATTCAGAAAATGCTCGGTAGTGGCGGTGGCGATGTCAATTTACTCTACAGTGAAACCATGACTTTTCTGTATGTCGCCATGGTATATGTCACGATTGCGGTATTTAACCTGTTCTTTGTCAGCCATTATGTTTTCCGTTGGCGTACCGCGATGAATGATTATTACACCGCGCATTGGGAGCAGTTACGCCATATTGAAGGGGCTTCGCAGCGTATTCAGGAAGACACCATGCGCTTTGCCAAAACCACTGAAAGTTTGGGGGTGAGTTTTATTCAAGCCCTCATGACCTTAATGGCATTTTTACCGGTGTTATTGCAGTTGTCCTCGCATGTAAAACAATTGCCGGTGGTAGGTGAAATTCCGTATGCACTGGTCTGGGCTGCAATTAGCTGGGCGGTTTTGGGTACAGTGGTATTGATGGTGGTGGGTTATAAATTACCGGGTTTAGAATTTAATAACCAAAAGGTAGAAGCTGCCTACCGTAAAGAACTGGTGTATGGGGAAGATTACGCAGACCGTGCCGATCCACTGACTTTAAAAGAGTTATTTAGCAAAGTTCGTTTTAACTATTTCCGTTTATATTTCCACTATGCCTATTTTAATATGGTGCGTATCTGGTATATGCAACTGGATAATCTCTACGGTTTATTCGTGTTATTCCCAAGCATTGCTGCGGGTGCAATCACGCTCGGTTTAATGATGCAGATTGCCAATGTATTTGGGAAGGTACGTGAGTCGTTCCAGTATTTAATTGAATCCTGGCCAACCATTATTGAACTGCTTTCAATTTATAAGCGTTTAAGAGCATTTGAGTCGACTTTGCATAAGTAAGTTGCATGTCGAGTTATAAAATAAAAGCCCGCTTGATGCGGGTTTTTTTATAGGATGTGTTGTTTGTCATCAGGTCTTGAATCAAGCGGATTATTTACACGGTGATATAGAACAGGCTTGTTAAAGATCATATTTTGGATTATTTAAAATTGCATAATTAAATGATTATGCAACACTGAAAATAACGGTTTGCCTGTATATTGGAAGAAAAAGATGGGACGAGAAAAAATGAAGATCTTTCAAAGCTTAATTTCTCTAGGGTGTCTTTCTCTTGTCAGCCCATTTGTTTTTGCAGGCGTCCTTCAGGGAACATTTTTTTCAAATCAAGAATGGGAAATTTACTGTAGTAATACAGGAACTTGCCGTGCTGCGGGTTATCAGGATGATCTTGCCCAAGATATGCCAGCATCCATTTTATTGACCCGTAAAGCGGGGGCAAAACAGGCAGTGCAGGCTGAATTTGCATTGTCGGATTATAGTCAAAGCTTGGATAAAAAGAAGCTTAAAAATATTCACTTTTATATTAACGGCAAAGACTTGGGAGTTATTCGTCTGAATGGAACGAATGAACCTTTGATGGGAACACTGAATACCAAGCAAGTGAATGGCTTATTACAACAAGTGAAGAAAAACGTAAAAATTGTGTTTAAAAATATGCATTATTCATGGCAGATTTCCGATACCGGCATGACTGCTTCATTATTGAAAATGGATGATTTTCAAAAGCGGATCGGGACAGTGGGTGCATTGGTAAAAAAAGGCCCAGCAAATGAAACAAAAGTATTAACTCCCCAGCCGAAACTGCTGGTAAAAAAAGTCAAAACTGCCACGAAACCGTATTTAACCCTTCAGCCGAATGCGAAACAGTACAAAGCCTTGCATACGATTTTATTGGCAGCTCAGCCTGACCTGCAAGATGGTCATGCATTTTGTGAGGGCATTTATACGGAAAAAGGTGCAACTCCCCAAGCGATTGAGTTGTATAAGCTGTCTAATCACAAAGTGCTAGCCACCACCCTGTGCTGGCGTGGGGCGTATAACGAAGGGTATGGGGCTTGGGTGATAAACGAATCCTTAAAAGGTAAAGCGACTTTTGTGACAGAATCTGCTTCGGAGTTTGGCGATGGTGAAATCGGAAGTTCACAAAAAGGACGTGGCGTAGGGGATTGTTGGGCAATGAGTGAATGGATTTGGGATGGAAAAGCTTTTGTGCAGACCATAGACCGCTGGTCAGGTATGTGTAAAGGCCTAGCTGTAGGTGGAGTTTGGAATTTGGATTTGATTGAATCTGTCGTAAGGTAACTCATCCAAGAGCAATACAGTGAAGTACATCTTGGCTTAAAGCATGTATTGCTCATCTGGGGAGGTTTGAATAAATAGAGGTGCAACAAGATAAAAAACGGTGATCAAAATAGCTGTTACTTCGTCCGATCATAATTGAAATTGTCGAATGGCTGGGCTGATAAATTTACTTAAAGCCATGATCAGATTTTTAAAAGTTTGAATGAACTGTTATGCAGTTCAAACTATCAAGCTAAAACCATTAAAAATTGGCAATTTATGAACTATTTTGAATGAAAAAACCAAAAACAATTCAGTAAAATCAATAATGAAATCAAAGTTCTGAGTTTGTTATTTTGAGGCTTTTCATATATTTTCATTCATACGGCATAATTGAGAATTGATACGTGAATTTCAGAACATTAATCTTGATTGGTGGAGTGGGCATCGCTTTACATGGCTGTACAAGTCTGAATAGTTTTAGCTCGGATTCAGCTCAAAATTTTACTTCACCGCAGGAACTGATTGTTCAAAAAAATATTAATGCTGCCAACAGTCGGGCTAAAGAATATGTCTATTATTGGGGACCCAAGCAAGGCAATAAAGAACCGCAATCTTTATATCCAAGAAAATATTTAAATAATTATTGTACTGCCAAGCGCGGTAAGTTTTCTATTTTATATAAAAGTTCAATGAGTTTGGTCAAGAATCAATGGGATAAAAAACTATTATCAAGCTATAGCAGTGTCAAGCAAGGCATAGGTGCCTATAAATGTGTGCAAAGTGATGGGCAAAGCTGGATTGTCTCTATTGAACCGGTTTCTGAGCGTAAATTAGATGATGGCAGCGAAGCGCGTATGGTTGCGCTGCAAACCAAAATCATGACGGCTTCAGACGCCCAAAAATTTTATTCAGCTGTCCATTCTTCAAATAATTCTGCTGCAAAAAAAACCACTGTAAATAATCAGACAGCTAAAAATACAGCAACTAAAGCCGTACCTCAAAAAGAAGTTGAAGCTAAAAAAGAAGCTGAAACTAAAAAAGAAATTAAGCCTACACCCGAATTGCCAGTTAAGCCGTCTGTAAAAAAGGTGGAAACGCCTCAGCAGCAACAGCTCAAATCGTATGTTGCGGCACGCCGTGATTTGAACAGTGGTAAAAATCAGGTGGCTGCCTGTAATAATGCACAACGTGCTTATAATTTCGGCAAGTTACAGGGAACGGATGGAACCAAAGTTTATACAGAATCTGGAATGCTGGTGGCACGCTGTTTAACGAGTGTACCGAGTTATAGCAGTCGCTTTGCCAATTCTAAAGGGCAAGCGGTCAAGATTTTGCAAAACCTGTCCAATAATTACAATCATGCTGGGGCAAAGCATATGCTTCGGCAGCTAAACTAGAATTATGTTCTTCGTTCTTGCTCAATCCTTTGCTTTGCATCCTCAAAATATATCTTGAGGATGCTATCACTTGTACTTCCGTTAAAGCAGTATCTTAAAAACAGCTGAGCAAAGTGAGTTCTAATATCAAATTCACATTTGCGCCAAATCCTGATGCAGGACTTTTTTCACTTGATGTAAGCATTGTTCAGGTTACAGAGTAATAACAGGGGCAGAGCGAGAGTCTATGATACAAAGTAGCTGATTGTTAATGAGAGATTCGCTTATGTCACGCCAAATTAAAGTTATCCGTAGCAGATTTACAGCTAAAATTCGTTGGGGATTGATGGCAATTGCCTTGATGGGTACAACCCAAATGGCTATTGCAGGGCCAACAGTCGATCAGCTGAGTAACTGTTTGGTGAAGTCGACCACTGCAACGGATAAAAAGACCGTATTACAATGGACTTTTGTAGCGCTATCGAGCCATCCTGAATTAAAAGCCTATAGCAATGTGAGTACAGAGCAGAAAACGGCATTAGACCAAAAGCTAGCACAGACTTTACAGCGCATATTGGTGGAGCAATGTTCTACACAAACCAAAGCAGTCATTCAAGCTGAAGGACTACAAGCTGTAGGAGATAGTTTCCAAGAATTAGGGAGCATCACAGGTGAAGAAATTTTAAAAACGCCTGAAGTGAAAGATCAGCTGAAAGGTGTAGTGCGTTATATCGATTTAAATAAGTTAGTAACGACTTTTTTAACCCCAGATATTTGGAATAAGTTGGGTTCGATTCGTAAGTGATTTGATCTGGTTATTTAAAGATTGAAAAGATGATTTTAAATAGCCAAATAAGAGGGAAGGTAATTATTTCTCCGATATGCAACAGTTGTGAGCCTTTTGAGTCTTTAGTTTCTTCAGGATGCATGGAGAATAAATATCTTCTGGATTTAGGATGAATCAGCAAGACAATGATCGTAATGGTAAATATTCCAATGGCAGTTTGAATAATAAGGAGTAACAGTTCAGGCGTCATTTTTGTTTTTCTTTGGTTTTTTGATTTTATAGCATGTTTTAAATCCTCTCCCTAGCCCTCTCCTTTAATAAAGGAGAGGGAACTACGCGTAT
>JBLZXS010000337.1:0-3767 GCA_050285325.1 Acinetobacter sp. | reverse complement strand
AGCCCTTATACAAATCACTTAACTCCCCTGCTTTAAACGCAAAAGAAAATTCAGGCTGTACTAAAAAATCAAAGATGTTTTAAAAAAGACAATGTAAACCATTCGAAACATCATGTTATCACTTTGTAATTTTGGTTGAATAATCATGCAACTAACTTCTTTACCAAGCAAGCTGTAACCAAACACAACTATAGAAAGCATAGTATTCACAACGCATTATTTTCAAAACATTTTTTATAGAGTGATGACTATGAATACTATTAAAACTGCTATGGCTATTGCTTTAGTTGCTGCAACTACTTCTGCTATGGCGACTACAACTGTAGAAGCAACCCCAGCTGCTAAAATTGCTGTATTAAAAGCACAAGTAAAAGCAGATACCACTCAAACTGTAACAACAGTGAAAGAAGCTGCTAAAGCTAAAACTGTAGCGACTAAAGATGCTGCTGTGGCAAACACTGTTGCTGCTAAAGATGCAACTGTAGCAAAAGCAGTAGAAACAAAAGACGCGGCTGTTACTAAAACTGTTGCAGCTAAAGATGCGACTGTTGCTAAAGCAACTGAAGCAAAAGATGCTGTAGTAGAAAAAACTGCTGAAGTGAAAGATGCAACTGCTGCTCAAGTAACTGAAGCAAAAGACGCGACTGTTGAAAAAACTGCTGAAGTAAAAGAAGTGACTGCTGAAAAAGCAGATGCTGCTAAAGCTGAAGTAAAAGCTGAGAAAAAAGGTTTCTTCTCTTGGTTTAAAAAATCTGCAGCTTAATTTGCTTTAACGCATGTTAGCTCTAAAAAAGGATGCTTTTGAGCATCCTTTTTCTTTCTACAAAAAACATTTATTTTTCTATCAATATTTTAAAACTAGCGCATACCATTATTTTGAATAGATTCTTGCTGTTGTTGTAACTGTCTGATAGCTTGATTTTGCGGAGTATTTTCCAAAATACCCAAAGAAATTTGCTCTCGAGCAATTTGTACATTGGTTGCGTTACGGTCTATACCAAAAGGTTCAAGGATAATATACAGCCCTTCCCTTGGATCGGGTGATTGTAAGCCTTGTGCAACTGCCAGAACATATTGCTGCAAAGCCAACGGCAAACTGTTTATATCCGCCATTGGCCCATCAGGTACAAGATCTATACTGCTAAGCACAGTTGGATTAACCACAAAATTTTGCGTATCCAGCTGTATCTTCATAATTCTATGTTGTAAGGCTCTCACTTCTTGCGGATCTTGCTGATATTGAATTATGCCTGTCGTTTCAGCTCTTAGTTCCGGTTCTGCCATCATCGTCAATACAGGCATCTCCGCAGTATCGGCAAAAGCAGAAGATAGGGAAAAATGTCCAATCATCAACATGACAGCAAAAGACATATATTTGGGGAGATTCATGGCAGTCCTACTCAAAAAAATAAAAGTAAATAAACAACCTTCAACACCTATAATTGTATGTTAAATGCTCCGGCCAGCAATTTTTACCCAGACAAGCGGTTTGCGTTGAATTATAATTTCCATTCAAAAATAACTGGATTTGGCATATTAAAATATGTGAAATTTATAATAAAAAATGAAATTTCTATAATTTTAAACTTTTTAGAATCATCTTTTTATATGCGCTTTATAGCCTTGAAATGATGCTACAAAAGCAGCGCTTAATTTTTTATTTTTCCAGTGTTCCCACACGTAATAAGACAGGAAATGTTACATCTAAGTTTTCAGGTGCAGCTTTTAAAGCATTTGAAATCGACTGAAGCGGATCATCATCATTTTTGTCCTGATAATGTTTGAGCGCTGACCAGGTACTTAAATAGCTGAGCAGCTGCTGTGCTGTCCATTGATATTCTAAATGCAGCTCGGGTACAGGCTTTTCCTGAAAAGGAAATGGAATGGTTTGATACAACTCATCAATATAACGTCGTTCCGCATCCCAATAGCCATTTAGAGTTTCAAAATACAGCTGTTGCACCAGAGTATTAATCGCAGCATCCTGCACCTGAATCAAACCATAACCAACGGCAGCAAAAACCCCTTGCGGTTTAAGCACCCGCTTAACTTCTTTATAAAATTTCTCAAAGTCAAACCAGTGAATGGCTTGAGCCACCGTGACCAAGTCAATAGAGTACGCTGCAATGCTGGTCTGCTCGGCTGCTTGCACCTGATAGCTGACATTTTCCAAATAAGGGGCTTGCTGTAACTGTGCTTCACTAATATCGGTTGCGACCACATGATCGAAATACGGGGCTAACAATTGGGTAAACTGACCGGAGCCTGCGCCGCAATCCCAGGCAAAATGCCGTTCAGGAACATGCTTTAAAATTTCTTCCACAATCTGCAGAGAATAATTTGGACGTGCTTGTTTATAGCGAAGACTTTGATCAGAAAACAGGTCTTTCATTTAATTATTCTCAAAATATTCTTACATTCAATCCACTACCTGATCAATGCTAAAACTGGTCTGGGCAATCGGGCTAAGCTGATCATTCAACTGATAATATTTAACATCATAAATCCCTTCTTGCCAGCCCTTCACTGGATTAAAGCTGACCCAGTTCTGTTCCCGATTAACATTGACCCGCTGCGGCATAAAAAACAGCACTTCACCTGTGGACTGGTTGCTCCAGCGAATAAAAACCTGTTCATTATTCGGCGTTTTTCCCAAAGTATCAAAATGGGCAAATAACTGTTGTCCGGCATGAATCTGCCTGGGCAGCATACTGGTGGGGCTATATTGTTGCTGGGTAGATACGGTAACCCGACCTGTCATCGCTTCATCCGGATCATTTTCAGCATCCACAAATTCATTGATCAGGCGTTTGGCAAATTGCTGTTTATTATGAATATTAGATAAGTCATAACTTGGAAAAGATTGCGAAAGATACTTATTGATCTGTTCAGGAGTAGCTTGATCTATAACGGCATTAACCTGGGCTTTCTGGTTTTTCAGCTGCTGTTGAAATACCTGTCCCTCTTCAGGCTCAGCCTGCGCTTTTTGCTGGATTGTCTGGATAAACTTTTCCACAGCAATATTTTGAGTTTGCTCGGGAACAGTAGATTCAGATTGTGTTTTGGAGGACGCTACCCAATAACCCATTCCAAAAGCTAAAATGCCAACCAGAATCAATATAAAAAATTTCATTGGTGTTAATTACAGGTAATCGTTTCTGTAAAAGTCCCAGCATTGACATTTAAACTGCCACTCGTAAACAGAGTCCCTACACTCACTTGCTGTTTAGTAAAATTAATTCCTGAAAGCAACCTCAACCCTTCAGAAGTACAAATGCCTGTCTGGGTATTATTGGCAAGTCTTAACACGCAGCCATCCGTTGTTACCCTATGCGTATTTACGACTGGCTGAGCACATACTTGAGTGATGAGTAAAGAAGATGATGACTGTAAGTCACATGCAGAACAATCCTGACTTGCACTGCCACAAGCATTGGCCGCTTTTTCACTGCGGCAGACATAGGTTTGCGCACCATAAGTAAAAGTTTTTTCATAAGAAGAGTTGAAGCGATCTCCGCTTCCACTGCCACCACAGGCAGTCAGCAAGGCAGACAATAAAGTGAATATTGAACATCCGATTCTTTTCATTTTTTATTCTCGAATTGTTATTGCCGTTATTTTATACGAAAAAAGTTAGTCCGAAAAAAACGCTGACAAAAAAAAACCTCAAACATGGTTTGAGGTTTTTTCAAATATGGTGGCGAGACCCAGGATCGAACTGGGGACACACGGATTTTCAATCCGTTGCTCTACCTACTGAGCTATCA
>JBLZXS010000336.1:0-16094 GCA_050285325.1 Acinetobacter sp. | reverse complement strand
TCAAAGGGGAATTACCTGCACGTAATATGGCACTTGCTAAAGTGACCTTACGTAAGCAAGGGATTACCATTAAGACCATTCGGGAAAAAAGAAAAAATATTCTCGAAGGCTTAATGAAAAAGAAAGTCACCACCCTCGATATCACTATTTTTACTCGCCAGCTGGCGACCATGATGAAAGCCGGTGTTCCCTTAGTCCAAAGCTTTGAAATTGTCGCAGAAGGTCTGGAAAATCCTTCTATGCGTGAAGTCGTGCTTGGCATTAAAGGCGAAGTTGAAGGAGGGAACACCTTCGCTGGAGCACTTAAAAAATACCCTCAGTATTTTGACAATCTTTTTTGCTCACTCGTTGAGTCTGGTGAACAGTCCGGTGCTCTAGAAACCATGCTTGACCGAGTCGCCATTTATAAAGAAAAAAGTGAACTTTTAAAGCAAAAAATTAAAAAAGCCATGAAATATCCTATGGCTGTTATTGTTGTTGCACTTATCGTAACCATTATTTTGATGGTGAAAGTGGTTCCCGTCTTTCAGGAACTCTTTCAGGGTTTTGGTGCAGATTTACCCGCATTTACTAAAATGGTGGTGAATATGTCGGAATGGATGCAAAAATACTGGTTTATTCTGATTATTGCAATTGGCGCCGTTATTACGGGCTTTATGGAAGCAAAAAAACGCAGTAAAAAATTCCGTGATTTCCTGGATAAGGCAGCACTTAAAGCGCCTATTTTTGGTGACCTAGTTTATAAAGCCATTATTGCGCGCTACAGTCGTACTTTAGCTACTACCTTTGCTGCCGGTGTACCATTGATTGATGCTTTAGAGTCTACTGCAGGTGCAACCAATAACTGCGTTTATGAAGAAGCAGTCATGAAAATTCGCGATGATGTTGCCACAGGTCAACAATTGCAATTTGCCATGCGTGTCACCAACAAATTCCCCTCCATGGCCGTGCAAATGGTGGCGATTGGTGAGGAGTCAGGTGCTCTCGACAGCATGCTGGATAAAGTAGCCACCCATTTTGAGAATGAAGTCGATAATGCTGTCGACGGCTTAACCTCAATGATGGAACCTCTAATTATGGCGGTACTAGGCGTCCTCGTTGGTGGTCTGGTCATCGCCATGTACCTGCCAATTTTCCAAATGGGCTCTGTGGTGTAATGCAAGAATTTATCTCTTATTTTATGAATAACCCAACTGCACTTTATCTTGCAGTTGGGCTTTTTAGTCTATGCATTGGGAGTTTTCTCAATGTGGTGATCTACCGCACCCCCAAGATGATGGAGCAGGAATGGCGTACCGATTGCCAATTGTTTTTGCATCCCGAACAACCGATCATTGATGAATCTAAACTAACACTCAGCAAACCTGCATCGACCTGCCCTAAATGCCATACAGAAATTCGTTGGTATCAAAATATTCCTGTTATCAGCTGGCTGGTCTTACGCGGCAAATGTGGCTCTTGCAAAAATCCGATTAGCATTCGCTATCCATTGATTGAGCTACTCACTGCAGTATGTTCATTGGTCATTGTGGCGGTATTTGGTCCTACCCTACAAATGCTTTTTGGTTTGCTGTTCACCTGGATCCTCATCGCACTGACCTTTATTGATTTTGATACTCAGCTTCTACCGGATCGTTATACCCTGACTTTAGCAGCACTAGGTTTAGGTATTAATAGTTATGCTATTTATACCTCTCCTACCTCTGCAATCTGGGGCTATATTATTGGCTTCTTATGTCTCTGGGTCGTGTATTACCTGTTTAAAATCATTACCGGTAAAGAAGGCATGGGTTATGGCGACTTCAAGTTACTGGCCGCTTTAGGTGCCTGGATGGGACCTTTCTTGCTCCCGCTGATTGTGCTACTTTCATCGATGGTTGGTGCTATTATCGGTATCATTCTGCTGAAAATACGTAAAGAAAACCAACCTTTTGCTTTCGGTCCTTATATTGCCATTGCCGGCTGGATTGCGTTTATTTGGGGTGAGCAGATTATGAAAATCTATTTAGGACAATAATTTTAGGTGAATATATGACATTTATCTTGGGTTTAACAGGCGGAATTGGCAGCGGAAAATCGGCGGCCAGCCAATGGTTTGAAACTCAAGGCATCACCGTTGTAGATGCAGATATTGTTGCACGCGAGATTGTCGAAAAAGGACAAGTGGCTTTACAACAAATTCATGCTGCGTTCGGGGATTGGGTGCTTTTAGACAATGGGGAACTCAATCGCCGGGCTTTACGTGAACACATTTTTAAAGATCCAAGCGCACGTAAAGTGCTAGAAAACATTACCCATCCTGCCATTCGCCAATCGATTATTCAACAACTGCAAGCGGCAACCAGTCCTTATGTCATTTTGGTTTCACCCTTACTGTTTGAAACCAATCAACATGAATTAACCGATCATACCTTATTGATTGATGCGACTGAAGAATTGCAAATTCAACGTGCCAGCCAGCGGGATGGACAGTCGATTGAGCAAGTTCAGAAAATTATTCAGGCACAAATGTCACGTCCACAAAAGCGCAGCTTAGCCGATGATATCGTGCTGAATGACGGATATCTTGACCATTTATATGCACATTTAAAACCGCTGCACGAACGTTATTTAAAACATTGAGATTTTAAAATCCAAGAATAAAAAAAGCAGTCGATTAAGACTGCTTTTTTTGTTGATCCAGTTGTTGCTGTAAACTGTCTTTATGCATGAACCAGCGCCATGGCTGCAAAGCACCAATCGCCATTCCAAGCAAGCCACAAATAATCGCCAGACTTAATGGTTCACCTAAAAGCGGCACAGCTAAAATTGCTGCCATAAACGGTGCCAAAGTCACAATACTGCCAGTCTTAAAAGCACCCAGTCGCTTGATCGCTTCGACATACGTCAGGGTAGCTACAATCACCACAAAAATGCCGTGAAAAATCACCTGCATCAGTAAATGAACAGGCTCAGGTTCCGTTAAATTTTTCGGTAAAAATAACAGATAAATCGGCACATATACAATTGCTGACCAGATCGCGACACCTGCCATGGAATGCCATGCCGAGAGTTTCCATTGTCGCAATAAAACGGTAAAAACACCCCACCAGATGGCGCTTAAGAAAAACAGCAGATCACCAAAACCAAAAGCGATACCCGTTTCCTGATACATTAAAAAACTCATCGCAGCAATTGCAGTCAGCATAATGCCCAGACTAATCCGGATATGCTGATCAAAAGGCTGTTTAAACAGCAAAAATGCGGCAACTGCGGTACACAAAGGAATACAACCATTCAGAAAGATGGCTGCATGTGCTGCGGGAACATAATGAAATGCAGTGTATGAGGTCAGGCAATACCCCACCCCACCGATCATTGCCAAAATAAAAGGCTGTTTTTTCCATAAAAAGGCGAGGTCTTTTTTATAGATCAGGATTGGCATTAAAATACAAAAGGCTAAAGCAAAGCGTAAAGCGGTAATGTCCCAAGCACTGATTCCCCACCGTACACTCAGGCGGGAAGTAATGGTAAATCCTCCCCAGATGCACATGGTAATGGCGACATAGAGATAACCTTGAGACCGGGGAGACATAGCAAACAACTTTTAAATTGAGATAATAAAATTACACATTGCGTTGGCGGCAAGCTTCGTACAAAGCCATACCCGTTGCCACACTGACATTTAAACTTTGCAGGTTCCCCGCCATCGGAATATACACGGTTTGATCGCACTGTGACTGGGTAATTGGACGTAAGCCTGTATCTTCCGCGCCCATCACCACACACACACCTGTTCCAGTGAAATCAAACTGTTGCACTGGTAATGCTTTTTCATCCAGCATAGTGCCCACGACACGCACATTGAACTGATCTTTAATATTACCTAGGGTACGTGCCAAATTGGTCACTTGGATAAACTTCACTTTCTCGGCACCGCCTGCAGCAATTTTACGTGCTGTTGGGGTTAAGCTTGCAGAACGATCACGCGATACAATCACCGCTTCCACACCCATTGCTGCTGCTGTACGGATACAAGCACCCAGATTATGTGGATCAGTGACTTGGTCTAAAGCCAACAACAGTGCTTGAGGATTTTGTTTCAGCAAATCATCCAGATCCTGTTCATTCAATGTCGGATGGGGACGAACTGCGGCAACCACACCCTGATGAAAAGGTTGACCGGCCAATTTTTCCAGTTTGTCACGACTGGCTTGCTGTACGCTGATACCAAAAGGTTCAGCCAACGCCAAAACGTTTTTCAAACGCTGATCATCACGACCTTTTAGCGTAAATAAAGTAAGTACACGCTCTGGCTCAAGCTCAAGTAATGACTCCACCGAGTGAACGCCATAAAAATATTCGGGTTTTGCCATGAACGGCCTCTAAAAATGTATGTATACAATGCAAAAAGAAAAATCCTGCAAAGCTGGCTTTACAGGATTGATGCTTAGGTCTAGTTTAACCGATTCAAGCCAAAATTTCTTTGCCTTAATCCGACTTGTACTTAGCCTTCTAAATGACAGATATAATCGAGCACTTCATCGGTTTCAATTTTAAAACGGCTATTGCCGGGTACATAAAAAGACTGTCCTGCGCGGAACAATTCACTTTCGACTTTATCCGCAATTTGTACTCGACATTCCCCTGAAATAATCTCCATACGTTCAGGGACATGGGTTTCGAAAGTCAGTGCCTGTTCAGTCGGTAAAATCACCCCTAAGGTCTTTTTTGTGCCATCTTCAAATTGCACAGTATGACTAATACATGAACCGCCGAAATAAACATTCGATTTTTTGATAACAGAAACATGATCAAACTGATTTGACATGCGTATTCTCCAGATAATGCGCATTTATAATTTTTGATTGATGTAGTTTAAAGAGCTGCATTCAACTAATCAATCGGTGTTTCATAGGGGCTAAATCAATATTTTACAAATTGTTGCAGATAATTTTCTACAATCCTAAAAGCAAGATTTACCACCAGTTTGCGAGAGTCTAAAACAACCGCAGCATAAGCACAAATAAGTTTTTGTACTGGATCGACTAAAGATCAACCTTCTTTTACAACTAGCAAATCTTGTACCAAACTCATGCCGACCAAACCCGTCATTATCTATACAACCAAGCCTCTTATTTGAGCATGGTGAATAGAGGATTATTTAGCTTAAATCATCTTCTGGCATGCTTGCTTACATAACTTTAAACCTGCTGCTAAAATTGGATACTGTTGAAGTAGATGTTGTTTTTACAGCGTATCTTCAGTAAAAAGTATTTTCACTTTAAATATCAGGTAAAATACCCATGTTTTACGTCCTCTTAAAATAAAAGCTGTCTTGTGACCAAAACAAAATTTCACTATCTTAGATTAAAACTTTTCGCAGCTCGGATGCGTTTATGCTGACACATTTAACTCTGATCAATTTCGCTTTAGCCGATCATTTAGCCATTGATATTGAACAAGGTTTCAATGTGCTGACCGGTGAGACCGGTGCAGGTAAATCTTTATTACTGGATGCCCTGTCTGCCTGTTTAGGTGAGCGTACTGATACCAATTATGTTCGTTTTGGTTCTGATAAAGCGGACGTGACGGCTATTTTTAGTTATCAAGAACACAGTCCTGAAGCTGAATGGCTCAAAGCGCATGAGTTAGATGATGAGTCTGGCGAGATTCATTTAAGACGGGTAATTTTTGCGACCGGTCGCAGTAAGGCCTGGATTAATGGCCGTCCAAGCAGTCTGGCTGAACTGAAAGAAATTGGACGCTTACTGGTGCAGCTCTATAGTCAGCACAGTCAGCAACAATTATTGGAACATCCCTATCCAAAGCACTGGTTAGATCGTTACAACAACTTTTATCAACCGGCGCAAGATGTCCGTGATGCCTACAGCACCTGGCAAAAAGACATTCGTCAGCATCAGGCTGCATTAGATGCGCAGGCAACCCGAAAACAACGGATTGAAACTTTAGAATTACAGCTTGAAGAACTCGAAGAAATTACTCAAATTGACTATAAAGAAATTGAACAAGAGTTCGACCGTTTAAGCCATCATGAACATATCATGCTGGATTGCAGCTATAGTTTAAATGCCTTGGATGAAGCGGAACAGAATATCACCCAGGAAGTTTCGTCGATTATTCGCCGCCTCGAATCGCATGCCGGTCGCAGTGAGCAACTCGCAGAAATTTATAATTCTTTACTGAATGCGCAAAGTGAACTTGAAGATGCAACATCGAATTTACATCAATTCATTGACCGTCAAAGTTTTGATCCTGAACGCATGGAAGAACTCAACTCGCAGCTGGAAATCTTTCACCGTTTAGCACGTAAATATCGAACTCAACCGGAAACATTAAAAGAAGAATATCAGACTTGGCAGTCTGAACTTGAACAGCTGCATCAACTGGAAGATCCGGAAACCTTAGCGGAACAAGTGGCATTATCGCATCAAGACTTTTTAGCCAAAGCCCAGCATCTGGATGAGATTCGTCGTGAAGCTGCAGTTCCTTTGGCCAAAAAACTTACCGAACAGGTGAAACAGCTGGCTCTGCCGGAAGCGCATTTTGAATTCAAGTTTGAAGCTTTGGAACAAGCATCAGCAGAAGGCCTCAGCTTTATTCAACTGCTGTTTACCGCAAATAAAGGCATTCCTGCACAACCGTTGGCTCGTGTCGCTTCAGGAGGTGAACTCTCGCGTATTGCCCTAGTAATGCAGGTCATGAATGCAGAAAAAACCGAATCTGAAGTATTGGTATTCGATGAAATTGATGTCGGGATCAGCGGCGGTACGGCAGAAATGGTCGGACGCTTGCTCGCGGATCTAGCCCAACATGTGCAAATTTTATGTATCACCCATCAGGCGCAAGTCGCTGCACAATCCGATCAACACCTGTTGGTGAAAAAGCGTCAAACCGATCCCGCCAGCAGCACCATTATCGACCTGAACGAAGAACAACGTATTGATGAACTGGCGCGTATGACCGGCGGTGTCGAAATTAACGATACAACCCTGCAACATGCCAAGCAATTACGTCAACTAAAGTTTCAGCAAGTATAAGTTTGTAAGTTAAATCACAAAAAATGATTGGCGAAACCGAATTAGTTTAGTAAGTTGATCATATAGGCATTATGATTAATTTAATCAGCTTTTTTTGATTTTAAGGGGGAATGGCTTAGATGACTAAACAATATCTGACGCATCGCTGTCTGATTGCACCTCCTGATTTGGGCGATGATTTTTTTGCCAATACTGTCATTTATCTGGCACGCCATGATGAAGATGGTGCGCAAGGCATTATCATCAACCGTCCATCCGGTCTTTCAATCAAGGAATTATTGAATGACCTGGAAATTGAAGCGGATAATGTCAATCCCCATGCAGTCTTGCAAGGTGGACCTTTGCGTCCCGAAGCCGGTTTTGTACTGCATACCGGTCAGCCGACCTGGCATTCATCCATTGCAGTGGGTGAAAATGTCTGCATCACCACATCCAAAGATATCTTAGATGCCATTGCACACAATGAAGGCGTGGGTCGTTATCAAATTGCCTTGGGTTATGCCAGTTGGGGCAAAAACCAGCTTGAACAAGAAATGGCGCGGGGTGACTGGCTCGTCTGTGACTCGGATATGGATTTAATTTTCAACTTACCTTACGACGACCGTTGGGATGCTGCCTATAAAAAAATGGGGGTCGACCGAACTTGGTTGTCATCAGAGATCGGACATGCCTGATTTATCACAACCTCATATGATTATGGCATTTGATTTTGGTACACAAAAAATGGGCATGGCAGTGGGTCAATCCTTAATTGAAAGCGCCAATCCGCTTGCCCTGTTTCCGATGAAAGATGGTATTCCCAACTGGGATGAATTACTGAAAATTGTCAAACAGTATCAGCCGAACTTATTTCTAGTCGGTTTACCCTTAAATATGGATGATAGCGAATCCGAACTTTCAGCACGATCACGCAAGTTTGCCCGCCGTTTACGCCATCAAACCAATATTGAAACCTTGATGGTGGATGAGCGTTTGACTACACGTGAAGCGCGAGATGAACTAGAGCATTATCAAGCCCAAGGTCGCGCTAAAAAATTGGCAGCAGACAGTATTGCTGCTGCGCTGTTTATTGAAAGCTGGTATCGTAATCCTGAAGGGCTTACGCCATAAATTACGAAAAAATATTGCTAAAAAAGCCATTCAAAACTGAATGGCTTTTTTCATTGCTTAGATGCTCAGAGAAAATAAAACAAAGATGAATGCGATTACTGAGCGGATTTTTCAATATGGATGGTCGCAGTACGTCCTGCGACAAAAGACAATTCATTTTTTGGCAGTTCATCCAGAACAATTTTTACCGGCACCCGTTGTGCCAAACGCACCCAGCTAAAGGTTGGATTCACATTGGCTAAAAGCCCTAAAGTAGCAGTACGTTCACGGTCTTCAATTCCCGATGCCATCCCTTGGACATGCCCCTTTAACTTTTCAGAATCCCCCATCATTTGAACAGTGGCAGGTGCACCGACATAGATTTTATCCAGTTTGGTTTCTTCAAAATAACCGACTATATACAACTGTTGACGATCGACCAGCGCTGCCACTGCCTGCCCCACTTTGACATAGTTGCCGGCCTTCATTTCAAAATTGGACAAGGTTCCGTCAGCAGGCGCCACCACTTCAGAGCGATGCAGATTCAGTTCTGTCAGGTGCAGATGACTGGCCGCCACTTCAATTAAGGCTTTTTGCTGCACGATATTGGCTTTGGCCTGTGCAATGGCTGCGGTCACCTGTTCATGTTCAGCATGGGATTGATCACGCTGGGCAAACATCTGGTCTTGTTCCTGTTTAGAAATCGCACCTTCCATCAAACTGGAATAACGGCCGGCATTTTTATCTGCCAAGTTGATATTGGCTTGAGACTTCACCAGATTGGCTTGGGCCTGTAGCAGTTCTGCTTCGGCTGCGGCCAAACCGGCTTTGGCTTTGGCTAAATCAGATTTGGCTTGTTCGACATCTATGGCTTGGCGGGCCACATCAATTTTAAACAACACCTGCCCTTTTTTAACTGCTTGGTTGTCATCAACCAAAACATCTGTCACCAAACCTGAAACATCGGAAGACACCTGAATCACATCGCCACGGACACGACCATCACGCGTCCACGGTTCAGCATTGTAATAGTTCCAGATATGCACAATCGCAAAAATCGCGATTGAAGCCATCACCAGCAAAACAATGGGTCGGATGATTTTGCGTAAATCAACAGCTGTCATTTCAGGTTTACCTTATTCATTTCAATTAGAATGGTGTGGATGTGCGGCTTAGAAAGCACAAAAAATAAATAGCCCGTGCACCAGAAAAAGCAGCACGACATAGAGACACAAATTAAATATGCTCGGCCATGCAATCCATCCCCGCTCAACCAGTCGGTCTGTGGCAATCATCACTATTCGGAGCAGGCCATAAGCAAGAATGCTCTGAATTAAAAGTATCGGGATATACACCCCATAAAAATTAATTTCGCCCATCCTTAGATTCCTGCAAAAAATTGCTGTTGTGCCCTGTTTACGGTGTTTTGATGGCACAAACTGCTGCGAATATTATTTAGGGAAATATTTAAACGCTGTGTAATATCCGGATTTCCTAACTCCGCTATCGCAGACTGAACTACCGCAATGTGCTGCAACACATTCTGTAAAATATCGGCATGTGGTCGCTGCATTTCTTTGGCCCTGAAGTAATCATCGAGCGACTGTTGCACCGCTTCAATGTTAAAGACGACAGTGTGTTGCTTTGGCAACGTATTGCTCAACTCCTTGAGTCGGGTCAAATCAACCACTGCACTGGTTTCAATCAAGGCCAAATGAATCTCTTTTTTTAAACTTTCCGACTGCACGGCTTTACTATTCAGCACCCCGATCCGGTCCAGCATAATGCGCAAATGCCGCTTAAAACCTATCCCATAAGGCAGATACAGTGCATTCCTGACAGCTTTATAATGCAAGGCCAAAATCCGTTGTACGGTAATATCGGGAGACATCGCCCGCACGATATGAATCACATAGACTGAAATAATCGGACCCATCACCGTACCAATAGCTGCATCAAAAAATGCGATCTGATCCAACATATAAGTGTTCTGAAAATTCAGTCCCATGACTGTACCCATCAATAAAGGTAGACCCAACCCCGTCAAGGGTGGATGGGGAAATAGCATCAAACAGTAGATTACAAAAGGAGCAAGCACCAAGGCCAATTCCCAGAAGGCAGTGACATGCGGAAAAATGCCGTAGGCATAAACAAATACCATCACCGCCGCATAGATATTGGCCCGGATAAACATTTTTAATGCCGGCACCGGGTTATCCATGGCCGTTAAAATACAGGCACTGATCGCAGCCATTTCTGCCATCATGAATCCGGCTTTCCAGCCACTTAAAATCCAGAACGAGGTCGCAATCATAATAATCAGAAATGCGGAAATTCCCCCACGGACGGCTATACCATGATCCCGGTGTAAACTCGGATAGGAGCTGGTTAAAGAAGTCATGCTTTCCGGCAAGGAATCATCGCCTTGCTGAATACGCTGCCAAATCAATTTCACGGCCCGGACATTTTGAATAAAGTGCCGTACATCCATTTTCAAAGCATTTAAAATCAGCTCTTGTTCAGCTGTTACTGATTGAATTAGCCTCTCAAAATCAGAGTCGAACTGGTGAGGTAAAAAATTCAGTTCTGGTGGTTTTATTTCATGCTCATCATGTAAAAATTCTGCAATATGCGCGTGGACATCTTTTAGGGGTGCACGATAGCTCGTATCAATTTGATCGAGCTGTTTCATGCGCTCTGACATGGCAACCAAATTTGCCACCAGCATGGTTAATTGATGCAGCATTTCCTGAAGCGGTTTGGTCATGCCCTGCAAGCTGGATTTCTCATAAGATAAGTGCACCGCCATGACATGAATATCGGAGATATCGCGAGTAATATTGCCTAATACATGCGGATAATTATCCAGTTGTTTTTCATCCAGCAAAATCTGGTCAAATAATACTTTGGTATCCTGAAATGTGGTTGAAACACGGGTTTGCACAGCCGGACCAATATGCATGGGAAAAATGGTGGTGCTGATGATTGCACTGCAAACCACGCCGACGCTAATTTCCAGAAAGCGTCCGATTGCCATATCAAAGATAGCCCCGGTATTGCCAGAGTAAATAATGTTGTAGCAAATAATGACCGTGGTATAACCTGCCAGCATGAAAACATAACTACGCGGTGTTCTGTCTAGCAGTGAAATATACAGGCAGCCTCCTACCCAGATCGCCACGAAAAAAGTAAATAACCACGGTGTATTAATCAAAATCGGGGTGACTGCAATCGAGACAATGGCACCCAATAAGGTTCCCAAAACCCGATAAATACTTTTTGAGGAGGTCAAGCCTGAGTATGGATTGGCAATCACGAAAACTGTACCAATCGCCCAAATGGGATAGGTCAGATTCAAACTGAATGCAACATAGAGAGCCAGTATGCCTGCTACAAATGTTTTGGTCGCAAATATCCAGTCCATTTTATTGGGACGAAATGCGAGTAATTGTTGGGTTAGCAGCATTGGCTTCTCTCAAATTCGGATTTAACGCTTCACCCCCCTAATTTTTAGGACGACGCAACTGCACGATAGGCCTTTCAAGAAAATCGTATAAAAAAAATAGATATGTACACAAATCATCAAAGCAGATGGTCATTCAAAATGAATGGCAGAAAATTTCACAGGGATGCTTTCGGTGAAAAAAAACAGAAACAACCAAAAATCAGAATAAAAATTCATCCTTGGATATTTTTTTATTTATTTTTGCAATTAAATTAATTTAAGTCAATTAAAATATCTTATTGTGATAATAAGTATTAAATAAAAACCTGATAACGTACTTTTATCGTTAAATTTCTCCGCTTTGCTATAAAATATTTTTAAATGCAGTCAAATACAGCATCCTCACAACAAAAGCCCTGTTCTGCTTGTTTTTTTGTTATAAAGTAATACTCGTTATTTTTTCTTTTTTAATGCTTTGACCAAGCAGGTACTTATGGCACTTTCTAGTTTTGGTAAGATTCTCACCGTTTTAGATCTTTTTTCGGTGTCTCGCCCTATCATTAATGTCGATATCATTAGTGAGGAATTAGGACTGTCTAAACCCACCAGTTACCGTTATTTAAAAGAACTCGTTTCCACTGAATTATTGCAACGCTTAAGTGGAACTTCAGGTGACTATACGCTGGGTTCTAAAATTGCAGTATTAGATTATATTTCCCGCACCACCGATCCTTTAGTGCAGATTAGCATTCCCTTTATGCAACAAATTGTCGAACGGACTGAGTTTTGTTGTCTGCTGACCCATTTAAATCATGATTCCTGTATCGATATTCATCATGAATTATTTAAAGATGTCACCTTGCTCTCTTACGGTCGAGGTTGCCCACGTCCTGTCTTTGTAGGTTCATCGCCTAAAGTCATGATTTCGCATTTACCTAAACAAGGCATTCTGGATTATTACCAACGCTTTGCGAGCCAACTTGCTGAGGTGGGTTTTGCGAATAACGAAGCTGACTTTCTCGCCCAAATGAAGAAAATTAAAAAACAGGGCTATTATTTTTCCAATGGAGAACTTGATCCAAACATTGCCGGTTTATCTATTCCAGTTAAATTCTCGGCCAAAGAACCCCCTTTAGCCTTGACCTTACTGGCTTCAAAAAATCGCTTCGAATTTGTAAACTTGCAAAAATTGATTGAAATTTTGCAAGAAAATGCAGCTTTGATTGAGAAAAAATTTACTGAACTCTCTCAAGAAGATGATCTTTAAAAATTTCATTTAGATTCAAATAAATATCAATGAATGCAAAACAAAGCCTATTTTTTGATTGTATTGTTAATCTTATTCTCATAATATGATTATTGTTCTTCAGGCGGCCAATTGTATTCCATGACAATTTGTGCAACCTCCTCAGAGAAAAGCTTGTGCCTATGCATGAGCTTTTTTTTGGCTTTATTTTTGGTCTGCCAAATACATCACTTTAGAAAAAATAACGAAAGGTGAGATTAATCCGGGGTTCTATAATTCGTGTCGATTTCATCAAGGCATGCTTCCAGTGCTGTTGG
This sequence comes from Acinetobacter sp., assembly GCA_050285325.1. GTDB lineage: Bacteria > Pseudomonadota > Gammaproteobacteria > Pseudomonadales > Moraxellaceae > Acinetobacter. The sequence continues at coordinate 2,957 of JBLZXS010000336.1, read as the reverse complement.
GTTTGGCCTCGCATCACAATCAGTTGTCCACTGTGTAAAAGCAGATCGACTTTTTCTGTCTTGTGTTTATGCTTAAAACTAAATTTACGGGTTGCCCCCAAACTCAAAGAAGCAATAACGGTTTCCTTCCCCGTAGCGGATACCAAGGCAGCCTCATCATCACTGTGCCAACCCACGGCTTGGGTGCCATTTTCATATAAATTGGCTAAGCACGAATTAAAGCTATGCCCAACCAGCTTTTCGATATGTTGCTTTAAACGAAAGAGTGCCAGATTCCACAGATGTGCCTGCTTAAATGTACCTGAATAGTGATATTGGTAATTTTCATCGCCATACCATGCCACTTGACGTCCGGTTTTATGATGTTGACCAAACAAAATCACTTCATCATGCTGCCATGCCAAAGTCGCTAAAAAATAACGGAAATATTTGTCACTCTGCTCAGACGTTAAAATCAGGCCATAATCTTCTACAATGCCGTCACAGGGCAATACATTTGCTTGAGCTTCAGGCGCAAATAAATCAAAGTTCATAAGTAGATATAAAGAGAAGATTCACTTTTATTTTAGCCTATTGTGTCTGGACACAATTCAAAACATTGTATGCGCTTGTGACATCGAATCATCAGGCTTAGACTGAAATTAAGCTTAACAATAAAAAAATTGCATATGAATTTATGGCAGCTGTTTCAAAAACTTCGTCCTTTTGTTCACCCCTATCGTTTATTGGTTTTCGCAACGCTGGTTTTAACCCTGATCGGCTCTTTCACCGCACAGGTCAATGCACTAACTTTACAGTATGCAGTTGATAGCATTAACCGGCTGATTGAAGCGGGTTTGGGACTGTCTGAAGGCTGGCATATTCTAATCACCATCTCTGCCATTTTATTGGGTAAAGAAGTCGTTAATGCCTTCGTGCAATTTGGGCAAAAATTTTATGGTGAAAAGCTGCGCATTTTTGTTTCGCAAGATTTAGCCCAAGGCATTATTGAAAAATTTCTGACCTATCGACTGGCTTTTTTTAATGAAGACAATAACCAGGCCGGTAAATTACAAACCCGTATTGACCGCGGCATTGGTTCACTGACACGGCTGGTACAAATTTTCTTTATTGATATTTTACCGTTATTTACCAGTGCGATTGTGGCACTATGCTTAATGTTCTATGCCAATGTTTATGTCGGACTGGTGGCTCTAAGTATTGTGCCGATTTATTTTTGGCTGACCTATAAACAGGCACAGAAACTCGGTGGATGGCGACGCAACCTGCGCGATGGACGTGAAAAAAAGAGCCAGGGTATCTTAAGTATTATTAACTCGATTACCGTGATTAAATCTTTTAACCGTGAATCGATTGAATCTGACAAACAGCTTAAATTACAAAGAGAACTCACTGCCAACCAGATGCAGACCCGTCAAACCAGCTTTCTGTTTGACGGTTTAAAAACCTTTATCGAGCAGATTGGTATTGTATTGATCATCATTTTAACCGCATATTTTGTGTTGGATGGTCAGATGAGTATCGGCATGATTATGTACCATGTGCTGTTATTCAATAATGTTTCTGCCCCGATTCGTTCCTTGCATCGTATTTATGATGAAGTCAATGATGCGATGATTTACTCGGAAAGCTTCTTTAAAATTTTGGAAGCCGATCATGAAATTGAACCAAGTGGCGCAAAAAAACCGGCCATCACCGGCAAGTTCGAACTTAAAAATGTCGAATTTTATTATCCCAATGGCCATCATGCCCTAAAGAACATCAACATGGTGATTCAACCGAATAAAATCACCGCACTGGTCGGTTTATCCGGTGCAGGAAAATCGACATTGATCAGTTTACTGGATAAATTTTATCAACCCGCATCAGGGCAGATTCAACTCGATGGCATCAATCTGGAAGACATCGATACGCAATATTTGCGCGATCATATTGGTTTAGTACTGCAAAAAAATCATATTTTCCAAGGCACTATTTTTGACAATATTCGTTATGGTAAAACCAATGCCAGTCTTGAAGATGTCATGAATGCTGCCAAAAAAGCCTCCATTCATGAGCAAATTTTACAGCTTCCGCATGCGTATGAAGCCGATGCCTTGATGCTTTCAGGCGGTCAACAACAACGGATTGCGCTTGCCCGCATGTTCCTCAAAAACCCGCCGATTATTTTTCTGGATGAACCGACTGCCAGTTTAGATGCGATTGCCTCGGAGCAAATCAAACAGAGTCTGGATCAAATCAAACAAGGGCGAACCGTGATTATGATTTCACATAGTTTGTCGCAAATTATTGATGCCGATTACACCTATGTGATGAAAGAAGGTTGCATTGCCGAACACGGCGAACATGATGCGCTCTATCATCAAGAAGGTGTGTATAAAGAAATTTTTGATGCCATGGCCAAGAGCTTAAATATTGAAAAGATTGCCAAAACTTTTGAGGAAGATTCCGAAGAAGAAACGCATAGTTAGATAAGATCTCTTTGGAATCTGTGCTTTAAATTTGGTTTTAATGAATCTGATACAGATAAAAAAGCCTCAATTTAAATTGAGGCTTTATGAGAATTAATCTAGAAATTAACGTTCTTGGACTTTCTCTTCAATTTCTGCAACGCTGGTATGACGCACGTCTAAACCTTTGACCATATAAATCACCTGTTCAGAAATATTCCGCGCATGGTCACCAATCCGCTCCAAAGAACGCAGCACCCATAAAACATTGATCACACGTGAAATATGACGTGGATCTTCAATCATATAGGTCATTAAGGTTCGAGTTGCAGATTGATATTCACGGTCAATATCGGCATCGGCAAGCAGGACACGCAAGGCTTGATCGACATCTAAACGCGCAAAGGCATCTAGCGCATCATGAATCATCACCCGCACCTGATTGCCAATGTGACGGGTTTCCATATAGCCGCGCGGTGAATTGCCTTCTTCACACAAATTCTGTGC
>JBLZXS010000335.1:0-21902 GCA_050285325.1 Acinetobacter sp. | reverse complement strand
GCACTTGGTGGCTATCAATCAATTAATGACTTAATTCGTCCGGGTGGTCGTTTATATGAACAACGCAATATTGCTTGGGAAATGCTGAATGAAATTCCGGGCGTATCTTGTGTCAAACCAGAAGGCGCAATGTACTGTTTCCCTAAATTGGATCCGGAGATTTATCCGATTCAAGATGACGAAAAATGCATGCTCGACTTTTTACGTGCTGAAAAAGTGTTATTGGTTCAAGGAACAGGTTTTAACTGGCCGACTCCAGATCATTTCCGTGTAGTGTTCTTGCCGGCTGAAAATGAATTACGTGAAGCGATTACACGTTTAGGCCGTTTCCTGGCAAAAATGCGTTAATTTCTGAAATATAAAAAAACCGCGTTATAAAACGCGGTTTTTTTTATGGCTGTTTTTTTAATCTTTCAGCGGATTACCAAACTGTTTTAAATATTCAATGCCCAATTGCCGAGAGCCTTGATTATTAATATGGTTGGTATCTTTATTCCGGTATAAAGGTACATTGTTGATCATAATTTTACACGTCTGCTGATTACACATTACCTTCGTCGGATCAATAATTTTCAAGTCAGGGTATTTTAGTTTTGCTTCTGCAACAATCCGATTAAATTTCATGAGCTGTGTTTCATAATTGCGTCTAGAAACAGTACTTTGAGCCTCTGTGTTTAAAATTTCATTGCGTAGATTACAAGCTGCCGGCACTCCATCTAGATCTAGCCAAGGTACATCATTGAGCAATATGACCTGATCACTGGACTGATAGGCAATTTCCAGCGCTTTCATAAAACCGTTTTTGAATATTTCTTCATTTGAATGATGAATATCATCTTCAAGTTTTACCTCATGACCAAAATACGGTACATATGAACCGGCTAAAATAATGGTGGGATAATGTGTTTTTGCAAGATGAGCGGTAATGGCATCATTTCTTAATTTAAATTCGCTCAGCTCTTCCCATTGATTAAAATTAGATTCAAAACGCTGCACGCCAGGTAAATAGAAAGTTGAACTTTGAGTAACATCATAGCCGCGTAACTTGGCGTCTTTAGCCCATACATTCAGCATTGCGGTATACCCGTTAGCATGCGAATCCCCCAACAATACAAAATCTATTTCCGGTTTAGCCTTGCCCAGTACACACTCATCCGGATCAGGCAAAGCTTTCGGATCAGGAATATCCATGCATTTATTGCGAATGATATGTGCAAAAGAATTCAGCGCTTCCTGCTTGATATACACAGATTCAGGAAACCTGTCCGGAAAACCCTCATGGTGATCGATCGTCTTCGCGATCGCGATGAAGCACAAGGCGGGCACTAAAAAACCAAGCATAATCACTTTATAATTCGCAGCCATCACAAAGCGCTTGGCAGGTTTTTCAATGAACTGATAGGTTAAAAACGCCAATAATATGGACATCAATACAATAATTGCCTGATGTTCTGCGCTTAAAGGCAGCATATACATGCCAAACAACACGATAATTGGCCAATGCCATAAATACATCGGATAAGAAATTTTCCCTACCCAGGTACTGAAACGATTACACAGCAATATATTGTTTGATGTTGAAGTTTGCCCAAGATAAATAATCAGCGCTGTGGCTAAACATGGAACAAGCGCCATTAGACCTGGAAATGGAGTTTTCTTATCGAAGTAGATGGCTGCTGTAAACAATACCATTAAAGCCACCCAAACCAGACTTTGAATCAACATTTTAGGCAGTTTCAGCTGTGGTAAAAAGCAGATCAATGCCCCAATCAATAGCTCAAAGGCACGTACTGGCATACTGTAATAAGCCTTATCTGCATTCTGGGTCAACTTGTGCTGGGCATAAAATAATAAGCTAAGGATTAATACCGCTACGATAGCTAAGGTTTGTTTACGTGAAACCCTTCGCACAAATAGTAATAACAATAAGGGCCAAAAAATATAGAACTGCTCTTCTACCCCCAACGACCACAAATGCAATAAAGGCACACCTTCCACACTCTGGCTGAAGTAATCTCCCACCTCATTGCGCATATAAATATTTGCCATGAGCAAGGTGGCATACATGACACTATCAAAATATTGATTTAAATCATCCGGCAGCATAATCTGCCAAGCCATGATACTAACCACGCCAAGCACGGTAAAATAAGCAGGAGCTAAACGAACCACTCGCTTCTTGTAAAATCGTGCAATCGAAAAACGCTTGGATTGAATATCCTGGGTTAAAATAAGGGTAATTAGATAACCTGAAATCACAAAAAAAACATCAACACCAATATATCCACCGGAAAATAAAGATATTCCGATGTGGTTAAAAATGACCAATAAAACCGCGATTGCTCTTAAGCCATCAATATCAGCACGATATGAGAGATTCATAATTTAGATAAACATAATAACTTATTCAGATTGTAGGCCTTTATGCAGAAAACTCAATTTGCAAAATAAAATGCGATATCCCACCTAGTTTTATCCAGCAAGTGTTGATTATTGATTCATGACTGGTCCTGCATGTTTTACAGTTTTTTGATATTTATTCACCTATTCAATCTGAGTCACTCATGTTATTTATTTAGATCACCCATTATCAGTATTGTGAGCACATGGATGTCCTCAAAGAATATCAAACTCAGTATTTTTCTATGCTTAAGCATGTGCTTGGGGATTGGTATTTTACGTTTTTCATATACCGCCCTATTACCCGGCACTCGCGAAGCCTTTGGCTGGAGTGTAGGTTTTGCCAGTATTTTAGGTAGTGCGAATTTGCTGGGTTATTTAATCGGTGCATTTTTGGCCATGCGTTTACCTCAAAGTAAAATCATGACCCGATATATTCAGATTGCTGCAATTAGCGGTATGTTCAGTTTACTCTGTTGTGCTTTTTCAGACTTTGCCCAAGCCTGGTACATTTTTTGGCGTGTTGTTTCTGGGGTGAGCGGCGGTTTATTGATGATTTTATCGCCCAGTGTAGTGGCGCAGTGCTGTGATATTCAGGACCGTTTTAAAATCAATTTTATCGGTTTTAGCGGTATTGGCATCGGGGTTCTATTGGCTACCCTTTTCTTGCCTTATCTGGATCAAATTTCGATACAAACTGCATGGCTGATTCTATGCAGCTTTGCATTGATCATTTGTATTGGCTTGAGTTTTTTACTGCAACAATTTAAAAATCAACTGGTCACTCAAACCGTTCAAAGTTCAACAGATGTCCGATTAAATACCCTGTTCTATAGTTTACTGATTGCCTATGCCAGTAGTGCTTTTGCTTATATTCCCCATTCACTATTTTGGATTGACTATCTTAGCCATGAATTAGGGCTTAACCTGTTTTGGATCAACTTTAACTGGATTCTTTATGGGGCAGGCAGTGCCTTAGGTGCTTTTTTTGCTTATTTACTGGCAAGAAAGTTGGGTAACTTTAATGCATTGAAAGTTCTTTATAGTCTTTATATTCCGGCTATTTTCATTGCGATTTTTAGCATCAGCCCTCTTCTGACCTTTGCCTCGTCTTTTTTTACCGGCATGCTTAATCCGGCAGTGGTGTTTTTGACCTCTTATACGATTCTACAACTCTATGGTCTGGCGTATAAAAAACTCTGGAGCATTGCGACACTGTGTTTTGCCTCGGTTCAGCTGATTGGCGGTTTAAGTTTTAGCGCACTACAGCATTTTGGTGTGACCTATCATCAGCAGTTTGTATTGGCTTCTTTTATCTTATTGCTCGGAACGCTGCAACTGGCGTGGCATACACGCTCAAAGCACTACAAGCAAACCGAACAAACACCCTGAATTTTAAATATTTTTATGAGGATGGGGCTAAATATGGATAAGGGTTTACTGATCCCTGTCCATTTAAATAGATTCCATAATGCAAGTGAGGCGGTGTCATTTTAGCATTGCCCGTATTACCGACATATCCAATCACCTCACCTGCTTCAACCCAATCACCAGCTTGAATCTGATCAGCATAATCGTCTAAATGTGCATAATAATGGCGGCTTAAATCCGGCCCAGTAATCCAGACCACTTTGCCACCTAAATTATTGGTTCCGACTTGAGCTACGATGCCTTGGGTTGTGCTTAATACCGGTGTTCCTCGCTTGGCAAAAATATCAATCCCTTCATGGGTTCGCCCTTCACTTCGTGCTGCGCCCCAAGTGTCTTGTATTTGTCGAGGTCTAATATTTTCCACCGGTATTGCAAGCTGTGCAGGCAAATCCATTTTTTGTAATTGCATATATAGAATGGGATAACGCATTCCTACAGCTTCACCAGAAGCTGGTGGCTGACAACCCGAAAGCACTATCGATACAAGCATTAAACCCAAACAGGAAATTTCTTTAAACATTTTTCGATGTAGATACATTAATTTCAAGAATTAAAGTGATGTGATCCATTTCATCTTAAGTTTTTAATTCTATTGAATGAAATATGAGTTCTGTAAATATAAAAAAACCCGCAACGAGCGCAGGTTTTTTCAAATGCAAAGTTCAAGTCTCCAACTTATTCCATGTTGTTGATGACTGCCTGACCAAATTCAGAACAACGTAACAAAGTCGCGTCAGGCATTAAACGCTCAAAGTCATAAGTGACCGTTTTAGCAGCAATCGCACCAGAAATACCTTTGATGATCAAGTCAGCAGCCTCGTTCCAGCCCATGTCACGCAGCATCATTTCAGCAGAAAGAATGATTGAACCCGGATTTACTTTGTCCTGACCTGCATATTTAGGTGCAGTACCGTGAGTCGCCTCATACATCTGGATTGCTCCACCAATGTTTGCACCAGGAGCAATACCAATACCACCCACTTCCGCTGCAAGTGCATCAGAAATATAATCACCGTTGAGGTTTAAGGTGGCAATGACCGAGTAATCCGATGGACGCATCAAGATTTGCTGCAAGAATGCATCGGCAATCACATCTTTAATGATGATGTCTTTACCATTTTTAGGATTTTTGATTTTGACCCATGGGCCACCGTCCAGAAGCTCGCCACCAAAACGCTCAAGCGCAACTTCGTAACCCCATTCTTTAAATGCACCTTCGGTGTACTTCATGATGTTGCCTTTGTGAACGAGAGTCACACTTGGCTTGTTATTGTCGATTGCGAATTGAATGGCTTTGCGAACAAGACGTTGAGTACCTTCTTTAGATACCGGTTTAATACCGATCCCGCAGTCCTCTTCAAAACGGATTTTAGTCACACCCATTTCTTCTTTCAGAAATTTAATTATTTTTTTAGCTTCTGGCGAATCAGCTTTCCATTCAATCCCCGCATAGATATCTTCTGAATTTTCACGGAAAATCACCATGTCCGTCAGTTCAGGGTGTTGAACTGGAGAAGGTACACCTTCAAACCATCGAACGGGACGTACACAGACATAAAGATCTAATTCTTGGCGTAGTGCAACGTTGAGAGAACGGATACCACCGCCCACAGGAGTGGTTAATGGACCTTTAATAGAAACCACAAATTCTCGAAGTGCATCAAAAGTTTCTTCCGGCATGTAAGTGCCGTAGATTTTGTCTGCTTTTTCGCCGCAGTAAACTTCCATCCATTCGATCGAACGTTTGCCAGCATAGGCTTTTTGAACTGCCGCATCTACCACTGCTTTCATTGCTGGTGTAATATCTACACCTATACCGTCACCTTCAATAAAAGGGATGATCGGGTTGTTCGGAACATTAAGTGACAAATCTGCATTTACGGTAATTTTGCTACCATCCACTGGAACTATGATCTTCTGATAACCCATTGTACAAGTTCTCCCTTTGCACCAAATGAATTTAAAAATAATTGCCGAGAAGCAATACTTTCAACTTTTCTTATCTTATCGCATAATACTTTAATCGAATTTTAGTCTTTTTGAGATTTATACGGGGAATAACAATATTTCTCAATTAAATAAAACTCAATGTTTTTTTATTTTATGTAATTATAGAAGTCATTTCTTATGAAAATCGTCATTCTTAATAAACCTTATGACGTTCTCTCCCAATTCCGTGCCGATGAGAAACATCAAACCATGGCTGATTTCACTCAAGACCCTGATCTGCGTATCGCCGGTCGTCTTGATCTTGATTCAGAAGGCTTGATGTTCTTGACCGATCATGGTGGTTTGAACCAGTTTATTACCAACCCTGCCAGCAAGAAGTTTAAAACTTATGTGGTACAGGTCGATGGTGATATTACTGAAGAAGCTTTAGAGCAACTTCGTAAAGGTGTTGAGCTTAAAGATGGCATTACCTTGCCTGCTGAAGCAAAAAAAATTGATGAACCAGAGTGGTTATGGGAACGCACTCCGCCAGTACGTTACCGTGCAAGCGTACCAACTTCATGGGTAGAAATTCAGATTTGTGAAGGTCGTAACCGCCAGGTACGTCGTATGACCTCTGCTGTTGGTTTCCCAACTTTACGTTTGATTCGTACTCAAATTGGTACAATCAGCCTTGTAAAATTGGGTTTACAACCAGGTGAGCAAGTCGAGATCGAACCATTACTTTATCCGGACTTTAAAGATGTTCCTGCGGATAAACCGTATGAAGGTCGTTCTTTTGCCAAAAAGACCACACCGAAAAAACAGCATTTTTCGGTGGCTAAAGATAAAGCACGTGAAGAACGTGGTGAAGCACCTTTTAAAGGCAAGAAAAAAGCCGGTGGCGGTACTACCCGTATTTGGCAAATGGATGATGCTGATAAGCCACGTCGTAAGACCAATGGTACGACGCGTCCAAATACCAAAGCACCTCGCGGTCGTGGACGTAATGGTCGTTAATATATAGTTTAAAAAATTAAAGCTCACGAAAGTGGGCTTTAATTTAATTACTATTAAAATTATATTTTCTTAACATTGTGTCGAAATTTTCCATAAGCGGAAAATTAATTTCAAACACTTCTTCAAACCCATGCCCATATATATTTTCGAATTCAAATACTATTTCCAAATCTAATCTTTTACCGATATAGACATGCTCAGCCATAAAGGTATTTTTATTTAGACTACCTAATGTTGCATCAAAAACTTCTACAGTTGATTCATCTAATAAGATTAAAGAAATCGATATTGAATCTCGCACTTTTAAAATTTTTTTTAGATCTCTTGTAGATTTTTTATTTTTTACTTTCACTTCGATGTTATAGCAATCGCCTTTACCAATGTTATGTATTTTTAATAACAAGGTATAAGAATTTCCATGTTTATAACTACTCGGAAACCATTATGAAATTTCTGGTCGTTCTTTTTCATACGATGATTGCAAAGTTTTTGCATTAATTAGTGCAATTTCCTTTTGCTGTTTTACACTCTCCCTCAATTCATCAAATTGCAGTTGAAATACTTTTTCTTGTTGTTGCAAAGTTTTTGTATTTTGATCTAATTGTTTGCCTTGCTGTATATATCCCAATACCAACCAAAAGAATGCAATGGGCGCAAAAAATACCTGCCAGAAAATCCCCCAATTCATTTAAAGATTTTGGCGTTTCTAACCCACCAAAAGCCAAAATAAAATAATGATAGCCAAGCAAATACCTGTAATTAAAACGCCCAAACTCAAACTTTTATTATTCATTTTTTATCCCCCACTTTATTTTTAATATGGGTAAACATCATCTGCTGCTGTACAAGACAGGAAACATATATCATTTAATTTTCTGAACTCTTATTTTCATTCTTTTAGTTTGACTCAGTTCAATAAATAAAAATGGTTTTCATCCTATTTTCCAAAACAAAACTAACTGAAACATCAGGTTAAGCTTAATCCCATACCTACGCTATTAAATATTAAGCGCACTAAAGCATATAATTGAAACGAGAAAAAGCCGGTACATATGTACCGGCTTTTCGTTACATTACCAACTGATCGTTGGCTTTGTATTTAGCTTAAACAGCTGCAAGCACTGAATTCAACGTCGCACTTGGACGCATTACAGCATTTACTTTCTCTTGATCAACTGCGTAGTAACCGCCAATGTCTACTGATTTTCCTTGAACTTCTGCAAGCTCAGCAACAATTTTCTCTTCATTTTCAGCTAAAGTTTTTGCAAGTGGTGCAAATTTAGCTTTCAATTCAGCATTTTCGTCTTGAGCAGCCAAAGCTTCAGCCCAGTACTTCGCCAGGTAGAAATGGCTACCACGGTTATCCAACTCACCTGTACGGCGTGATGGAGATTTATCGTTGTCTAAAAGTTTACCCGTTGCTTGGTCTAAAGTTTTAGCAAGTAACTTGATGTTGTTATTGCCTTCTTTAATACCCATTTCTTCTAGAGAAACAGCAAGCGCCATGAACTCACCAAGTGAATCCCAACGTAAATGGTTTTCTTCAACTAACTGCTGTACGTGTTTAGGAGCAGAACCGCCCGCACCTGTTTCGTACATGCCGCCACCAGCCATTAATGGCACGATAGAAAGCATTTTCGCAGATGTACCCAATTCCATGATCGGGAACAAGTCAGTCAGGTAGTCACGCAGGATGTTACCTGTTACAGAAATGGTATCTAGACCACGAGCAACACGTTCAAGCGTATAACGCATCGCACGAACTTGTGACATGATCTGGATATCTAGACCAGCAGTATCATGATCTTTCAAGTATTTTTCAACTTTCTTGATCAATTCATTTTCGTGTGGACGGTACGGGTCAAGCCAGAAGATCGCAGGCATGCCAGAGTTACGCGCGCGAGTTACCGCAAGTTTCACCCAGTCACGAATCGGTGCATCTTTCACCTGACACATACGCCAGATGTCGCCTTCTTCAACATTTTGTGACATTAAAACTTCGCCAGTTTCAAGGTCAACGATGTTTGCAACACCCGCTTCAGAAATCTCGAAAGTCTTGTCGTGTGAACCGTATTCTTCAGCTTTTTGCGCCATCAAACCAACGTTAGGTACCGTACCCATGGTTTTTGGATCGAAATTGCCATTCCATTTACAGAAATTGATCATTTCTTGGTAAATACGTGCGAATGTTGATTCAGGCATAACTGCTTTACAATCATAAGGTTTGCCGTCAGCACCCCACATTTTACCGCCACCACGGATCATTGCAGGCATAGAAGCATCTACAATCACGTCATTTGGTGAATGGAAGTTAGTGATGCCTTTTGCAGAATCAACCATCGCAAGTGCTGGACGGTGTTCTTGGCACGCATGTAAATCTGCAATGATTTCTTCACGTACAGATGTTGGTAAAGCCTCGATCTTTTCATAAAGACCAGCCATACCATTATTTACGTTCACGCCAAGTTCATCAAACAACTTACCGTGTTTTTCAAACGCGTCTTTGTAGTAAATTTTCACACAGTGACCAAATACGATCGGGTGTGAAACTTTCATCATTGTCGCTTTTACGTGTAAAGAGAACAAGATGCCCGCTTCTTTACAATCGTCTAATTCTTTCTCATAGAAGTCGCATAATGCTTTCTTGCTCATGAACATTGAGTCGATGATTTCACCGTCTAGAAGCGCAACTTTTGGCTTAAGCACGATGGTTTCACCAGCATTCGTAATGAGTTCCATTTTCACGTTACGCGCGCGGTCTAAAGTCATTGACTTTTCACCATGGTAGAAGTCGCCTTCGTCCATATGAGACACGTGAGTTTGAGACCACTGTTTCCACTCGCTCATTGAATGCGGGTGTTTTTTCACATAGTTTTTAACCGCAGCAGGTGCACGACGATCCGAGTTACCTTCACGTAATACTGGATTTACTGCTGAACCTAGGCATTTGCTATAACGTGCCTTGATTGCTTTTTCTTCTTCAGTCGTTGGATTTTCTGGGTAATCAGGAATCGCATAGCCTTTAGACTGAAGCTCTTTAATACATGCTGTCAACTGACCCACAGAAGCACTAATATTTGGGAGTTTGATAATATTGGTGTCCGGATCTTGAGTAAGACGACCTAGCTCAGCAAGTGTATCTGGTACTTTCTGCTCTTCGCTTAGGCAGTCAGTGAATTCTGCGAGCACGCGCACAGCTACAGAGATGTCACTTTTAACAATCTCGACGCCAGCCGGCTTAGTAAAGGTCTCAATGATCGGCAGCAGTGAGTAGGTCGCCAATAATGGCGCCTCATCGGTCAAAGTGTAAATGATTGTTGACTTTCCACCAGCCATATATAGCCCCTTTGCTTTGAATTGAGTTTGTTAGGACCAAGCTTTTGACTCAGCCCTGCGAACCGGTTTACTAAAATAAAATATTGAAAATTTCGGTGCTCATCACACCTCAGTCAAAGTAATATCTTTATATTGCTTTAACTGAAAATCCGTACATATCAGTGTGGTTCACTAATACTGATATTGTACTTGAAATTTAGTTTTTTTTCGAATATGAGCCTGGTATTGCGCTCTAGAAATACCTCAACCCTCAATTGTTTGCATAAGCAATAAATTAGGGGTTAAATATAAAATAAACTATATTTATCATCATTTTAATTAATTTATGACAAATAATACTGCTTGAATTTTAAGCTATTCAATTTACCATTTTACAAACTAATTACTTGCAACATGTTGGGTATCATGCAAATAAATCATTGCCGAAGGAATACAAGGTAAATTGTTTGTCTGACAAAGTGAAAAAGTAGCCTCTATCAGATATGAGCTTCTCCCTATTCCCAAGATAGTCAATCTAAAAGTTTTCGTGCACTCTCCTTTACGGAACATCGCATTAGATCCTTTAAGCTTTAATCATTTTTCTGCGCTATCCTGAACCTATCCATGCGTTTATCAAAACCATCTTAACTAATCAAAAGCTTTATAAAAATGCACTTTGATTAATTTTATTTCAATAAAAAAACCGATGCCTAAACATCGGTTTAATTAAATCAGTTTAGTTTATAGATTAAGCATTTAACCACTTTTCGACTTTGGCTTGATCTTCAATCTTAAGTTCTACAGTCGTCAAATCAATTCCGCCACCGGAAACTTCAAACTGCATAAATTCATCACGGCGGAAAGCATATACAGTAAAAGCACCGTCCTGTTTTGAATATTTCTCAAGCAGTTTTTCAGAAGCTTTTAAACCATCAATAGCAACAATCACATCATTGGCAGAAAGACCAGCTTTTGCCGCTGCACCATTACGGCGTGAACTTTGTACCAATACACCTTCAGGTTTATCGGCAACCTTGAGTCCAAATGGCAAAGCTTTTTCATTTTTCAGTTCAAAACTTAAACCAAATTCAGGCAGCAACTGATCCAGTGGCAATTCGTCTGTAGTGTTAACCAAGTGATTAATCTGCTCAAGCCAACTTTGACCCGTCAACTCCTGACACAAATCAAAGATGCTACGGTCATTCACCTGCATGCCCTGTTGCGCATTTTCATACAGCTTACGCATTAATGCATCGAGGCTTGAACCTTTAATTCTCAGTCCTAAATCCAGACACAAGGCAACCAGACAACCCTTGTTGTAATAGCTTGTACCTGCATTATTGCTGTTTTCATCCTGACGGTAGAATTTCACCCATGCATCAAAACTGGATTCAGCCACGGTTTGAATGGCATGACCCGGGTTTTGCAGGTAACGATCAATCTGGGCTTTTAATAAGGCAAGATACGATTCTTGATTGATGACACCACTACGCAGCAAAATCAGATCATCGTAATAAGAAGTAAAGCCTTCAAAGATCCAAAGTAAGCTGGTATAGCCTTCTTTGTTTAAATCGTAATTGACAAAGTTTTCCGGACGGATAAATTTCACCAGCCAAGAATGGAAATATTCGTGACTGCATAAGCCCAGGAAACGCTGGTAGTCTTTCGATGGCTCCACAGGTTCATTGGCTTTTGGCAGATCATCCCGTGGGATAATCAGGCTGGTGCTGTTTGGATGCTCCAAACCACCATAACTGTTACCTGTTGCCATGGTCATAAAGGTATAGTTTTCAAATGGCGCTGAACCAAACATTGAAATTTCGGTGCTACAGATTTTTTCAATGTCTTGCTGCATACGCTGTGCATTCATGGCATGTTTGCCTGAAATCACGAACTCATGCGGAATACCATTGGCTTCAAAGCTGAAACGGGTTTGCTCTGCCAGTTCAAATGGCGAGTCAATCAGCTGCGCATAGTTTTTGGCTTTTAAGGTATGACGGCCTTTAACCAAGCTCTTATTTTCCAGCCCTGTAGCCAATTCGAAGTGTTTCAGTTCTTCTGGAAGGAATACTTCAACTTCAATGGCTTTATCTTCCTGACCTTCCAGTCCCAAGCATGCACAAGCCGGATTCACATATAAACGTGTTTGATCAACATATGCACCGCGAACAGACAAATCATAGGCATATACATCATATTCAACTGTAATCAGTTCATGATCGGTATTAAATAAACGCCATTTATTCTTTTCAAATTTCTGGATTTGCAGAATACGCCCATCTTCATCGTAGGCTTTGACTGACTCAAGATGCTTGGAAAACTCGCGAATCAGATAACTTCCCGGAATCCAGCTTGGGAGTGATAATACTTGAGTAGGATCTGCTAAAAAACGAAGAGTCACGTGAATTAAATGCTGACGATAATCGTCAAATTCGATTTGATAATGCAACATAATGGGCAATACAAAATAAAAAAACTGAACTTAGGGCTAGCTTAGCATTTTTTTGTAAAACAATGCTGAACTGTCGCAATTGTCTACAATTCTGACTAGCCATTCTTAAAAAAAAGGCATAGCATGCCCAAGGTTTTTTGCATTTTTTTAAGTCAATGGATTGGCAAATAAAGGAACATCATTGAAAGCTGTCATCTACCTCCTCTCGTCTCTTTGTTTATTGTGCTCCACGATAGTCAATGCTGCATTACTGAATCTTGTCCCTGAAAGCGTTGAAGCTCCGGCATGGGCTATTTTAGATACCCAATCTGGACAAATCATTGCTGAACACAACAGCCATGAACAACGTGCACCCGCCTCCATGACCAAAATGATGGTGGCTTATATCGCACTTAAAGAAATTCAAGCGGGTCATCTAAAAAGGGATGAAATCATCACAGCGACACCGGTGGTAAAAATGGTGCAGTGGGATGAGTCACAAATGTATCTAAAAGAAGGTGAGCAAATTTCAATAGACCAGCTGCTTGCAGGTTTGGTGGTGATGTCAGCCAATGATGCTGCGGTGACTTTAGCTGAACGTATTTCAGGTACGGTTCCAGCTTTTATTGAACGCATGAATATTGAGGCAAAAGCTTTAGGGATGAACGATACGCATTTTGCCAATGCACCCGGTATAACCATGCCGGACCATTTTTCCTCTGCATACGATATGGCATTGTTGGGTCAGGCACTTACCGCAGAGACGCCTGAATACCTGCATTACTCGGTTATGCCAAGTTTCAGTTATAACCAGCGTTTTCACCGTGCAACCAACTTGGTACTCAAATTTGACCCAAGTGTTGATGGTTTAAAAACCGGTTTTACCAAAGCCGCAGGTTATAACCTGGCCCTCACTGCACACCGTCCTACTGGTAATCCCGCTCTTCCGGAACGTCGTCTCATTGTAGTGGTCATGGGTACAAAAAATGCTATAAAACGTGCTGAAGTTGCCCATACTCTGCTGAATATGGCTTATACCTATACCCGTAATGAAGTGGCAATTAAAGATAAACAGCTGATTGCCGAATTGCCGGTGATTAAATCCACGTTAAAAATGTTCAAACTGGAAACCAGTAAACCGCACATTGTCACCACGTCCTTATATGACCAGCCTTATGCAATTGATCTGCAAACTTACGACACTGTGAATCAGCGTATTATGTTGAATACGGGCAATGGTGCAATTCAAGTAGTTGAACCCTTAAAAGAAACCAAGACCCACTTAAATGTCGAAATCAAAGAAAAATTTCTGACTGCACCCTTAGCCAAAGTGATGCAATTGGCAACTGTGCAGGTTTATCAAAATAACCAGCTGATTCGCACCATTGCCATTGAAAATGATGTGCAAATTGAAGAAGCCAATGTGTTCCAGAAAATTGTTATCTGGTTTAAACAGCTTTTTACTTTCTTCTCTAGTGATGAAGTTGAAGTTAAAACCTATCCTCTAGGTTAATTGCGTGACATTTCTTTAAGTTATGTAAGCTGTATAACAATTTAAACAAAAGTAATGAATTGAAGATGGCATATTGATGCCATCTTTTTTTTCGTCTTTAAAATAACAAAAGGATAAAAATGAGTAATCTACATAAAATTGTCATTGTGGGTGGTGGCGCCGGCGGTTTAGAGCTTGCAACTCAACTGGGTAATGCTTTTGGTAAAACCAATAAAGCACAAATCACTTTAGTCGATCAAAAACTAACTCACATCTGGAAACCGCTATTACATGAAATTGCCGCGGGTACCCTCAATCCACATGCCGAAGAAACCAATTATTTCTCGCATGCCGCCAAGCATCATTATGAGTTTGTTTTGGGGAGCTTGATTGATATCGACTCAAACGCCAAACACATCACTCTTGAAACAGCACAGCTATCTAAACCCGATCGAGCTCAACGGGTTCCAAGCCCCAGGAATATTCATTTAAATTACGATACCCTGATTATTGCAGTGGGTTCGACCTCAAATGACTTTAAGACTGAAGGCGTGAAACAGCACTGCCATTTTCTGGACAGTCGTAAACAGGCAGATGTATTTCAGCAAGATTTACTGCATTTATATCTTGAAGCCCAAAACCATGAGACTACACGCGCATTAAATATCGCGATTATTGGTGCAGGTGCAACCGGTATAGAACTTGCCGCTGAACTGTATCAGGCCAAGCAGACTTTCTTTCAATATGGGCTAAATAAAATTGACCCTAAAAATGTCAATATTACCGTTATTGAAGCTGCCGATCGGATATTACCTGCTCTTTCTGAAACTATCGCCAAACATACCCGTCATCAACTCGAGCAATTCGGTATTACGGTTTTAACCCAACATCGGGTAGCCAAAGTAGATAACGAAAAAGTTTACTTTGCCGATGGAAGCTTTATAGAGGCGGAACTAAAAGTTTGGGCTGCAGGAATTAAAGCCCCTGCTGTTCTGGAACAATTAAAAGACTTTCAGAAGGACAACATTCACCGTTTAAAAGTGTATGCAACGCTGCAAACTTTATCTGACCCGAATGTGTTTGCCTTTGGTGATTGTGCTCATTGCCAACCTACTGCGGATGAACCTGTACTTGGTCCACGTGCTCAAGTGGCCAGCCAGCAAGCCAGTTTCTTGGTCAGAGCCATGAAAGCTCGTATTCAAGGCAAACCACAGCCGATGTTCAAATTTTCCGACAAAGGTTCACTGGTGTCATTAAGCCACAATAAAGCAGTGGGAGAATTACTCGGACAAGTCAATGTCCAAGGTTTTCTGGCAAAATCGATGTATATCTCTTTATATCGACTGCATCAGGCTGCAATTCATGGTTATACCCATGCGGGAATTTTGACTGCCAAAGATTTTGTCACAAGAAAAACCGGTCCAAAGATAAAATTGCATTGAAATTTTAAAAAGCGTCCCTATTATTAACAAAATGCCATTAAAAACGTAGAAAATGCAGATTTTTGATAATTATGATCTACAAAACCTGCTTTTCACTTTATGATGTCCCCTTTAAAAATTGAATGGATCAATAACATGACTGCTATTGCAAATGACCTCGTGGTTTCTTTCCACTACACGTTGACTAACGCAGAAGGCGAAACTCTCGACCAATCACAAGGTGAACCACTTGCATATTTGCACGGTGCAGGTAACATCATCCCAGGTTTAGAAAATGCTTTAGAAGGCAAAACTGTTGGTGATAAATTTACTGTAAATGTTCCTGCAGCTGAAGGTTATGGCGAATATAACCCTGAAATGGTTCAAGAAGTTCCTGCTCAAATGTTCCAAGGCGTGGACAACATCCAACCAGGTATGCAGTTCCAAGCTCAAACTGATGACGGCGTGCAAATTGTGACTGTTAAAGCAGTTGAAGGCGACACAATCGTTGTGGATGCTAACTTCCCACTTGCTGGTCAAGACTTAACTTTCGAAGTTGAAATTGTTGAAATTCGTGAAGCTTCTGCTGAAGAATTAGAACACGGTCATGTACATGGCGCGGGTGGTCACCACCACTAAGATCGGTACAGATCAAAAAAAGGCAAAGTTTTACTTTGCCTTTTTTATTGTCTCAAAAGTATCGTTGGCTGAACATAAAAAATGCTGCGTCTTAAACCCGGCATTTTTATTATCTAACAGATATCAGTTCTAACAGATTATAAATAATCGCCTGCACGTTCTGGCTGATACAACACTTTTTCAATCTTCACTTTCATTAAATGGCCATCCGGCTGGGGCCATTCAATTTCTTGTCCTTCAGCCAGTCCCAAAATTGCTGCGCCTACCGGAGCAAGTACATTGACTTGCCCTTTTTCACCGCGAAAATCATGCGGATAAACCAAGGTAATATCCGTAGATTCACTCGCAGGCGCAATAATAATACGCACACGCGCATTCATGGTCACTACATTTTCAGGAACATCTTGTGGAGCAACAACCTCAGCACGCGCAAGCTCATCTTCAAGATGTTGCATCGTTGGACTCAGTTTAGATTGATGATCAAGCATGGTTTCTAAACGCTGAAGATCTTGTTGTGAAATAATAATTGTTGGTTTAGCCATTTACCTGATTCCTTTGAACGAAAGATGTCATTACAGCAATAGCAAAATGAGTTTTATCTTTTATGGAGTATTATTCTGTTATAGCAGAAATATGATATTTGAAGAATATGACTTTTAATCATATATAAAAAAAGCCCCCTTGAGGGGGCTTTCTCAAGTCGTTAACTTATTTTGCGTAAACAGGAAATTTAGCACAAACGGTTGCAACTTTTTCTTTAACCGTAGCGATTACCGCTTCATCGCCTTTCGCATCCAAAATGTCTGCGATCCAGCCAGCAAGTTCACGTACTTCAGCTTCACCGAAACCACGTGTGGTTACAGCTGGTGTACCAATACGGATACCAGAAGTCACGAACGGAGAACGTGGGTCATTTGGTACAGCATTTTTATTCACAGTAATGTGAGCAGCACCTAACCAAGCATCTGCCTCTTTACCAGTTACGTCTTGTTTGATTAATGACAACAAGAACAAGTGATTTTCAGTACCACCAGAAACGATATCGTAACCACGTGCGATTAATACTTCAGCCATTGCTTTAGCATTGACCACAACTTGTTTTTGATATTCTTTGTATTCAGGTGTCATTGCTTCTTTAAAGCAGATTGCTTTAGCAGCAACAGCGTGAACCAATGGACCGCCCTGGTTGCCTGGGAATACAGCTGATTGTAATTTTTTCTCGATTTCTTCGTTTGCTTTCGCAAGGATTAAACCTGAACGTGGGCCACGAAGTGTTTTATGTGTCGTCGTTGTGGTTACGTCAGCAATTTGCACTGGGCTTGGGTAAACACCCGCAGCAACCAAACCAGCAACGTGAGCCATATCTACAAACAGGTAAGCGCCAACTTTATCCGCGATTTCACGGAAACGTTGCCAATCAACAATTTGGCTATATGCAGAGAAACCAGCAACGATCATGCGCGGCTTGTGTTCTACAGCTAAACGTTCAACTTCTTCGTAATCGATTTCGCCAGTCTCAACATTTAAGCCGTACTGAATCGCGTTATAGGTTTTACCAGAGAAGCTTACTTTAGCACCGTGAGTCAAGTGACCACCGTGAGCCAAGCTCATACCCAAAACTGTATCGCCCGGATTAAGAAGCGCTAGGTAAACAGCAGAGTTTGCTTGTGAACCAGCATGTGGCTGAACGTTAGCATAGTCAGCACCAAAGAGTTCTTTAGCACGGTCAATCGCCAATTGTTCGATGATGTCTACATATTCGCAACCGCCATAATAGCGTTTACCAGGGTAGCCTTCCGCATATTTATTCGTAAGTTTTGAACCCTGAGCTTCCATAACTGCTGGAGAGCAATAGTTTTCAGAAGCGATTAACTCGATGTGCGCTTCTTGGCGCTCACCTTCAGCATCAATTGCTTTAGCTAATTCCGGGTCAAATTCAGAAATCGAGATATTGGCAAACATTAGCGAGGTCCTATAAATTAGGGCTTTTAAGCCGTGCTAAGATTGGCGCGTATTGTAGCATGAAGTTTATAAATATCGAGAATGAACTTTGTTCAGTTTTAAATAAAAATAGCTCATGTTTAATTAAAAACATAAGCTATTTAGGTTAAAGCAAGTTATTGAATTGGCATTAGAGATTTTACATCTGCAATTATTTTAGGAATATTCCCCGTATACGCAGTTGTATGATTCCATGCTACGTCATATTCCAAAACTATATTAGAAGTTCCTAGACTCTTCGCATTGAGAACAAGGTCAGCTGTTGCATTTGCTGGAACAGTCGTATCCGATCCACCTTGATATATCTTCACTGGCGTCGTAACTTTCACAGATAATGGCTGAGAAGTCGTATTCAAAAATGTTGAAATTACAGGTATTTGCATAAAATTACTTTGTGTTAAATAACCGGACAATGAATTAGTTATCGCTGCAGCAGTGCCCATTTTAGTACCAAAATCCACTCCTAATGGTTCTGAGCAGATTGTTTCAGCTTGAGCGGCTATTGTTGCTGCATTGGTTTCAAATACTTGAGCATATGTAGGTGGTGAGGATTGACCTTGCATTCCTGCAGTAATTAGTGCGGCATAAGTGTTTAAAGAAGCCAAGGTAGAGACTTGATCTTTGGCTGGTAAATTCGCTACAACCTGTTGTCCTGTATTAAAAATAGTTTTTAAATTAGACGCAGGTGCAACGACAACAGTTCCTTTATAATCAAGATTTGTACGCACAGCATATTGAGCTGCACCTAATGCTGCATGTCCACCTTGCGAGTGACCTACTGCCATCCATTGATTAGATACTTTTGCTCCCAAATAATTACGTGCAGCGACAACCGCATCAGTAATAGAATAAGCCTCGCTTTTTAAATTTAAGAAAGGATGAAGCTCATTACCACTTGGCTCGCCCAAGCCTTCATAATCAGGTGCCACCACCACATAACCTGCACTTAAAAGTTGAGCAATCATTCCTTCAATATATATATTCAATGCATTTCGACTCGGTGCGCATTGATCTGCCACGCCAGTTGTACCATGTGCCCAAACCACAATTGGCCAACCTTTTGCTGGTGCAGGCGTTTTCGGTGTAAATACCAATGAAGTCGCTTGCACTTGTTTACCGTTAACCCCCAACATTTTATAAGTCATTACCACACTTTCACCGGCCACACTGCTCATATTTGTTTTGTCATAAACTGTGGGAGTAGAAACTACTGGGTTCTGAATATCATTGACAGGAATTCCATTATTTGGACCATTAAAGACTGAATTACCATCTCCACTTCCACAAGCCGTTAAAATAATGGCAGAACTACTCATTAAAACCGTAAGTAATGTTTTTTTCATGATTTGCATTTCCCTATACATTTTTTTGTTGTGATGATTTAAATATTATGTATAGAAGAACTATTACCTTTATTCTTGATTTTGAACAAGGAAATTTTAAACCAAATCAACAATACAAAAAGTAATTAGATTTTATCCAATCTAAATGATTGATTTTTAAAGGACTGATTTTTATACTTTTACAAATATCTAACAATACATCATCCGAAAAAAATGCTTGCTTTTATTTGTCTTATTCCTGGTTTTCTAGTGGGTTACGTTATAAGAGGCTTAACAAAAGAAAAGCCGGTGAACAAAGTTATACGTCGCTATTCTGCACCACTGACCTATCAGCAAAAACTCCAGCTGAAAAGTCAGCATCAAAATGATAGTGACAGAATTCGTGAACTCAATGAATTAAGCCGAAATCAAAGTGTATTTTTAAGATTACTCAAACAAACCTTTATCAATCATGACATCGCCATCAAACAACAACGTTTTATTATTTTAGACCGCGACTCTATGCCATGTGCGATATTTGAATACCGTGATGGTACTCAAGCTATTAAACTGATGGATCATGAAGATGGGCTGCCTTTATATCTATATAAAGGTCTAATTTCAGGGGATGAATTAAAACAAGACTATTTAAACATCATCTTGGGGAAGAAATAATAAATAACAGCTAAAAGTCACTGTTTTCAGTTTGTATCAGCGTATTTGAAAGTGTTAAATTTATTCAAACTTTCGCTACAGTTATGGATCAGGTCATGCAAGCAATTATTCTCGATACAGAAACCCATACTTTAAATGGACAGCCGATTGAGATTGCCTATGCACCTGTTCAAATCAATGAAGGCAAACTCAGCCTCGATAAAACCCAAATTTTTGACCAACTGTATAGCGTAGATGAACCCATTTCTTATGCTGCAATGGCGGTACACCATATTTTAGAATCCGAGCTAGTCGATCAACCGCACTATACGACCTTCACCCTGCCAAGCGATACCACTTATATTATTGGTCATAATATTGATTATGATATTCGCGCCCTGGAAAAATGTGGCGTAGATACAGCAAATATCAAAGCCATTTGTACGCTTGCACTTGCACGCTTAGTCTGGCCTGATGCCGAAGCACATAATATTTCAGCACTTATTTATATGATTACCAAAGGCAGTGCAAAAGCCCGCGATATGATTAAAAAAGCGCATCGTGCCGATATGGATATTATTTTAACGGCGAATATTTTGATGCACGAAATCCATCAATTAAAAATTCAAAGCCTTGAAGAACTATACAAAGCCTCTGAGGATGCACGTATTCCACGTAGCATTAATTTTGGTAAACACCGCGGTACTGCTATCGCGGATTTACCTGCAGATTATATGCAATGGCTGCTTCGCCAAGAAGACTTAGACCCTTACTTACGTAAGGCGATCGAAAACGCAAAGATTGTTACCCTATAATCTTTTGATTTGTAATCTTTTTTACATATTATTGTCATTATTGGCGTCTATAATCTGCCTTAATTTATTTTGGAGAGTAAATTAAGGTATGTCTCAATATCACAAAACTGAGTTAGGCATTATAAGTTTAAAACAGCGCTCAATGGATTTAAATGCTCGCCAACGCAGACTTTTACTCCTGATCGGCACAGAAGATTTTAATCTCCTTAGCGAGCAATTTAAAAATCGAATTGCACCATCAGAATTGCTCGAACAATTGCTAGATATGGGATTAATTACGTGTTCTATCCTGGAGGAAACTCCAACGCCACCTTCTTCAGCTACACTTGTTAGTGAAATTGAAACCCATCTCACCACTCAAACCTCAACACTTGCAGAGAAGTTTGCTGAACCTATTACTACTTCTAGCACCTCTTCTATTTCATCCAGTAATGACAATTCTCAGGCAATAGAAACGCAGAATGAAATCATAGAAGTTATTATCGATGCTCTAGATTTCGAAGAAGTTAAACAATTAATGGCTCATCTACTCCAACAAAACTGTGGCTTAATGGCAAAACAACTAATTAATCGTATCTTACAAACCCAAGATTTACGCAGTTTAAAACTGTGTCAGATGCAATGGATTACAGAGTTACAAGAAAGCCGTATTGCTCCAGCAGAATTGAAGCAAAATTTACAGCAAATCAACTACTCTCTACAAAAGCTGAATGCTGCATAAAAATTAAGAGTATTTTCCTGTTTCATAATTCATTTCACGTCTTAGCTAGACCTGTGTTATTAAATTTTATTCTTATAAAACAATTAGATTTACTCTCCCATAAGTATGGGCATGTCTTCACAAGCAGAAAAATTTCTTTTTATTACGACTTTTGCTCAATAGTCTCGATTCTCTAAAAACGCCATATAGTAAGTATTTTAAGGGAATTGATTATGTCGTCTCTACGTTATTTGGAATTTGATGCAGCTGACAATCCCATGTATTTAAAAAAAGTGGGAAATTGGGTATTTACGTTTTTAACTGCCCAAGCG
>JBLZXS010000334.1:0-7448 GCA_050285325.1 Acinetobacter sp. | reverse complement strand
ATTTCAACCAAAGCATCCGGTTTCACCAAGCCGGTTTGTACGCAGTAGCGTGCCGGTTTATCGCCCGGGAAATATTCGGCATAAACAGTGTTGATGGCAGCATAATCTGCCCAGTCTTTGACAAAAACATGATTAAAGGTCACGTCATCCATGCTGCCGCCTGCCGTTTCAATCACTTTTTTAATGGTTTCCAGAATGTGACGGGTTTGTGCTGCGGCATCCCCTACATGCACGACGTTATTATTTTCATCAAAAGCCAAAGTACCTGAAACGTACACAATATTGTCCGCTTTGGTTGCAGGCACGTATGGTGCCAATGGTTTTCCTGTTCCTGCGGGTAAAATAATTTCTTTCGGCATGTGTTTTCCCCTATAGAGACTTAAGCTGATTTTTCTAAGATGTGTGATTTGGATTGAAACGTTTCGACAAAGTTCTGCGTATCGGATACCCAGCCAAAGAAAGTTTTAATGTTGTACAGACTGGCTGCATGTGCTTCCACCGGCCCTGCCTGATAACAGGCATCATCCAGTGCTACGCCAAAATACTCCAGGAAAAAGCCATCTCTTAAAGTCGACTCGACACAAACATTAGTGGCTATACCGACAAACACCAGATTCCGAATGCCTTTGCTGCGTAACATACTGTCCAAAGCGGTATTAAAGAAACCGCTATAGCGGGGTTTTTCAATCACTATGTCTTGGGCCAAAGGTTTAAGTTCATCAATCAGCTCAAAGTCCCAACCGCCTTTTGCAAGTAATTTTCCCTGTAATTCAGGATGCTTACGCATGGTTTTTAAGGCATTGGATTTATGAAAATTAGGTGAATTAATACCACCTGCTTCCACATACTGATCATCCCAGCCATTTTTAAAGTAGATCACCTGAATGTTTGATGCATGCGCGACCTCAACTGCTTTTTTAATGTTCTCCACCACCGGTTTGGTTTTCGAAACATCAAAACCTGCCAAGTCTAAATAGCCACCTTTCGAGGTATAGGCATTCTGCATGTCAATTACAATCAGTGCAGTTTGCTCGGGCGCCAGTTGAATGGCTTCCGGTTCTGCCTTTAACGCTTTTCCAGTACCTGCTGTTTGGGTAAATTCTGCACAGACCATATTTTTTAAGGATTCATTAATGCTCATGCTGATTTCTCCAAAGTTGGGATTTGAGTCGCATCAGCTTCAATGACAATATGCTCTCGACATTTCATTAGCGGTTGAATTTTTTGACCGAAATCTTCTACACCTTGAATAAAATCATCGAAAGTTAAAAGAATGCCCTCTGTCCCTTCAATTCCCCCAATTTCATCCAGCATTTTCGCGACATTTTCAAAAGAACCGACAATGGTGCCCATGTTGATATTGACTGGAGATACACTAGATGCCATTTGGCGAATGTTGGTATCGGCGCCAGATTTGGTATCTTTTCCGCCTTGATTCATCAGCCAGTTAATCGCCTCAACATCTGCCCCATCGTTATAGCTTTGCCATTTTGCAAAAGCCGCTTCATAAGCGGTCATTGATGTCCGCATAAGCTGTGGGTGTATTTAAACCTTTACCAAAAACAAAGTTGTAATCTGCATATTTGGCCGAGAATTCCAGTCCGGTATCGGATTGTCCTGCACAGATGATTTTCATATCTGCTTGCGGAACTGGACTGACCCGGCAATCATCCATTTGGAAATGCTCACCTTTAAAATCCGATTTTCCAGTTGCCCAAAGCTCACGTAAAATTTCCACGTATTCAGATAAATAGTCATAACGTTTCGCGAAATATTCATCGCCCGGCCACATACCCATCTGTTTATATTCAGGGGCTTGCCAGCCAGTTACCACATTCAGGCCGAAACGTCCGTTTGAAATGGAATCAATGGTGGATGCCATACGGGCTACAATCGCAGGCGGCATGACCAAAGTTGCCGCAGTGGCATAAATTTTAATTTTGCTGGTGACTGCAGCAAGGCCTGCCATTAAGGTAAATGTTTCGAGGTTATGATCCCAAAATTCAGTTTTCCCGCCAAAGCCACGTAGCTTGATCATCGAAAGTGCAAAGTCAAATCCATAATGTTCTGCACGCTGTACAATTTGTTTGTTCATTTCAAAACTTGGTTTATATTGCGGTGCATTTTCCGAGAGCAACCAGCCATTATTTCCGATTGGACAAAAGACGCCTATTTTCATTTCTAATACCTCTTTTTTTACCATCTGGTTATCAATATGCTTTAAGCAACAGTCTTGGGTTTGTTATAATTAATATTTAGCATATTCTATGCCAATTATTTTTAATTAATATTTATCAAATATTTATAATTTATTTATTTTATCAAATAGTAAAATACTATTTTAAATAAGTGCACCGTTATAGCCATTTTGGCTCCAAAAAAATGCATTATTTGATAAAAAACTATCTATTCATTATTTAGAAATACTGGAATTTTTGAGCTAAAAATCAATAAAAAACCGCGATTTTGGAAATCGCGGTTTAATAAAAAATTTACCGGTTATTACTATAAATAAGCCTGGTTAATTCAACAGTGAAGCTACTTTTAAAAAATGATTCTGAAAAAATTGCAAAATGGTTTCATTGAGCAATTCAGGCTCTGTGACTGTGGACGCATGTGCACCTGAAGCCAGAATGCTGAGTTGCCCATGACCAAGTCGCTGCTTTAAATTACTCGACTTGTGGACAGGTACTAAAAAATCATCCTGATTGGCAATGAAATGTAGCTGGCTGTGCTCTAATGCCTGCCTATGTTGATCATTGATTTTAAATTGCTGTGCTGCCTGAATTCGTTTGAGCACATTTTCTGAAGGGGGAAAATCTTCAAGCTGAATATTTTCTAAAGTTGTTAAATATTGATGATGTGTTGAAATCCATGCCGGTGGATATAGAAACAAGCCCTGTGCCCTGACATAAGCTTCTGAACCAGCGGACTTTAATAAATGAACTCGTGCTTCAAAGCATTTTTGGGTATGCGGATCGAGTTCATCCCAGGAGTTAATACAGGTCAGACTGAGTAGTTTCAGTCCCGATGAGTTTATAGCTAGCGCCAGTTCCGCACCAATAAAACCACCAATTGCATGTCCAATAAAATGAAAACACTGAATTTTTTCTCGTTTTATAATTTCCAGTAACTGGCTTGCCATATCAGTAACTGTATAGTGATCTGACAAAATAGAGGAATCGGCATGACAGCCTTCCTGATCATAACTTAAAACATGAAAATATTGAGTGAATGCTTCAATTTGAGGTTTCCAGAAACTGGCATGACCACCCAAACCTGAAGATAAAATTAAGAACTCGGCATCTAAATTTTGTGTACATCGATGAATTTGATAGCTCATTTTTACCATTCATTAAAATAAATTTAATAAGAAACAGCAAAAATTGTGCCTGAAAAATTTCATAAATTTAGTCTCTAGGACCATAACTCGTAGCAATTTGATATTGCATTAAAATATAGAGATGAAAATATTATATAAAACAATAAAGAGTAGAAATTTAAAAAGCTCAGTAACAACACTTACCTGTACATTCAAATCTACAACAAAAGTAGATTAATTTATGTAAAATTAAAAACTTAAAATAAAATAATCTAAGAAAACTGGATGTTAAAAAAATATTAGAAATTCAAATACAATTGATTAGAGGAGGCAAACTCATAACAATCATATGCAATTTCTGTCCCAGAATGGAACAGTCGTTGTGATAAAAATAGCAATCATGCCCTATCTATACTTTTCTTGAAAGGTGATGGTTCATGGACATAGCAACTGAATATCCACTATTTCAATGTCGTTATCTGCCCCGCTATTTAATCGGGCTGATCTTTATTCCTGCCATATTTATTGTTTTAGCGCAGCACTCACTCAGCACCCTCTCTCGAGTTCAAGATTTCAGTAGCCTGAGTCAGTATTTATTCAATCAATCTATGTCGGGCTGGTTAATGGTCATGTTCATCATGATGCTGGCATTGTTGGCTTTAAACATTAGATTTGTAGTCACCAGTCAAACCATTTCCATACAGAGTTTTGGAATAAAGCTCAGGAATCTTGTGCAGCGCAATAGGCTATTAAAGACCCAGCTTTACTGCTCTCATCACTTAAAGCATCGTGCCCTTAAGCCACCCAAAGCAAAAGTCTTAAGCCAAGAGCAAAAATGGAAAACGAGTAGTATCGGCTTTATTTTAAAGCCGGAGTTTCGCAAGCAATACAAAATGGCACATATTGATCTGAATATGTTTAATGAAGATAACCGCAGACAACTGATTAAAACTTTGGTGCAACACTATTATTTAGACCCTAAAAAATTTTTGGATAGAAAACAACTCGCCAGACTTAAACTGCAACATAAACTTCGATAAAAAGGCGCTCAAAGCGCCTTTTCCATATAGTCCACTTTAAGCGGGAATACGCAGTACTTGTCCAGGAAAAATATCATCCGCATCTTTTAACAAGGGGCGGTTAGCCTCAAATATTTTGTTATATTGATTGGCATCGCCATAATATTCTTTTGAAATTTTAGACAGGCTATCGCCAGATTTAACCGTATAAAATTTGCTTGCGGGTTCAGGCGTTGCAACAGTCATTTGATCATCCACTTTCGCGACATGATCGACATTGCCTACGGCCAGTACAATTTTTTCACGGTCTGCCTGGCTTTGTACTTGCCCTTTAAGGGTTGCCAGATCAGAAGTACTGTTATAACTCACTGATAAACCCGTTACAGGTAAGCCCAAGGCTTTAATATGACCGAGTAGTTTGTTTGCAATTTCTTGTGCAGAAGGTTCTGCTGGAGTAGTTGATGCGGCCGGAGCTGGCTGTGGTTCTGCTGGTGCTGTATTCTTTTTACCAATACCTTTTACAAAATCAAAAAGACCCATTTTAGTTCTCCATCTTGTTATTTATGCTATTAAAAATAGTGTTCTATTTTTATACCTAAAATTTCGCTTCAAAAAGATGCTCTTTGGTCATGTAAAGGTAACGGTATGTAATAAAAGGGATCCAACAAGCATTTTGATTTTTCATTAAAAAAGCCACCTAAAAGGTGGCTTTCATTTTCAGCAAAGCTGAAACAACAATTAACCTAGTTTCTTAGAAACATAGTCAATAGCTGATTGAACAGTTGTGATTTCGTTAGAATCTTCATCAGGGATAGTGATGTCAAAATCATTTTCGAAAGACATAACAAGCTCAACTAAGTCTAAAGAGTCAGCACCTAAGTCATCCATAAAAGATGCTTCGTTTTTAATCTCTTCAGCTTTAAGACCAAGTTGTTCTGCAACCGCTTGTTTGATACGTAGTTCGATATCGCTCACAGGAATTCTCCTCATTGCTTGTGGCGTTTTTAATGCCGTTAGTTTAATTGAATATCTAATTTTTTGAAAGTTTATACATCAGCTAATTAGCTCATGTATAGACCACCATTTACATGTAAAACAGTACCAGTAATGTAATTCGCTTTCTCGCTAGCCAGAAAGCTCACTGCATTTGCGATATCTTGTGGATCCCCTAAACGGTTCAATGCCACTTGTTCACTCATTTTCTTACGAATTTCTTCACTTAACTGTTCTGTCATTTCTGTTGCAATAAAACCTGGTGCAACAGCATTCACAGTAATTTGGCGACTACCCATTTCTTTTGCAAGGCTACGGCCAAACGCTTCTATACCTGCTTTTGCAGCAGAATAGTTTGCCTGTCCCGGATTTGCAAAGTGGGCAACGACAGAACTGATATTAATAATGCGTCCAAAACGTGCTTTGGTCATACCTTTTAAAACACGCTTAGATAGACGGTATACGGCTTTCAGATGAATATTCAGGATATCGTCCCAGTCATCTTCAGACATACGTAGTAACAAATTATCTTTGGTAATTCCGGCATTATTGACCAATGTCAGAACAGGACCATATTTTTGTTCGATCTCTGTAACCAAAGCATCAATAGCAGTTGCATCGCGTACATCAAGTACTAAACCGGCACCATTTTCAGCAAAGCTTACAGATAATTTTTCTGCGCCTGCTTCGGAAGTTGCCGTACCAACGACAAAATAACCGTCTTGAATTAATTGCTGAGCGATGGCCGCTCCAATCCCTCTGCTCGCACCTGTTACCAAGGCGACTTTACGTTCTTGTGTCATGCAATTTTCCCTTCAGCCACTAAAATGGCATTTAATGCATCTTCTAGACGACTATTCGTGTCCAGTGGAAATGCTTTTTCGATATTTGGCAAACGCTTTGCAAGATTGGCCAGGACATTGCCCGGACCACACTCAACCACATACTCCACCCCTTGATCTTGCAGGTATTGCATGGTCTTGGTCCATTGCACAGATTGATACAATTGTGCAGTCAATGCCTGACGCACGCCTGCTACATCCGTTGCGATTTCTGCGTTGACATTTTGTATTACAGGAAGGCTAGGTAGCTCAATGGCAGTTTGTTCCAATGCTGCTGCAAACTTTTCCGCAGCTGGTTTCATCAGTGAACAATGCGATGGAACAGAGACCGGCAATGCAATAGCTTTACCCGATTGTTCTTTTGCTGCGGCCATCACCGCTTCTACTGCTGCTTTATCACCGGCAATAACCACTTGACCTTGTGCATTATAATTTGCGGCTTCTACTGAACCGTTCGCTTGTGCATTAACTTGCTCACAAAGCTCAATCACTTTGGCATCTTCCAAGCCCAAAATAGCCGCCATCGCACCCTGTCCTTGAGGGACCGCATCTTGCATCAGTTTGCCACGCAAATGTACAAGTTTAACTGCATCACCCAGGCTCATCGCGCCAGCTGCAACCAACGCGCTGTATTCACCCAGTGAATGACCTGCAAGATATTTTGGAGCAACGCCACCCAATTCTAACCACACACGCCATAAGGCAATACTTGCAGTCAGCAATACAGGCTGTGTAAATTCTGTTTGGTTTAACCCCTCACCACTTTGGGCAATATGCCACAAGTCAAAACCCAGTGCTTCTGAAGCTTCGGCAAAAGTGTCGGTCACACCACTAAACTGTTCTGCAAGTTCAGCCAACATGCCAACTTTTTGTGAACCTTGACCAGGAAAAACAAATGCAGTTTTTATCGCTTGAGCTGCTTGCTCGAGTCGTTTAGCAGACATATAAAAATCCTTTAATGAGTCTAAGCTCGTTTACGAAGCGAAATTTAACACTTAATTTTTGTTTTGGTAATTGCCAAATACAACAAAAAACGGCAACAAAAAAAGGGAGCTTTCGCTCCCATTTTTTCTACTAAGCTTGACGCTTAATACATCATCAATTATTCAGCATCAGCTGCTTTAGCGAATAATTGACGACCACGGTAGATACCATCTTTAGTCACGTGGTGACGACGGTGAACTTCACCAGATGTTTGGTCTACAGTTAATGCATTCTCGGTTAAAGCGTCATGTGAACGGCGCATGTCACGGCGAGAGCGACTTTTACGGT
>JBLZXS010000333.1:0-2555 GCA_050285325.1 Acinetobacter sp. | reverse complement strand
AACAAAGTGAGCATTCCGAAACAGCCGCTTAGCTATATTCTGGATGACTTTAAACAGGTCTATAAAAACAAACGTTTTTTAGTTATGACTTTGGCATTACCGATGGTCAGCATGCCATTGATGCTGTGGATTGCACTGTCACCGGTCATGCTGGTAGAAGAACTGGGTTTTAGCAGCATGCAATATGGCTTGGCACAATTTCCTGTACTGGGTGGATTAATTCTTGGCAATATCGTGCTGATTAAAATTATCGACAAACTGGCTTTGGGGAAATCGGTACTGATTGGTTTGCCGATTATGTTACTCGGAACGGTGGTTTTACTGGTTGGAGTGATCTGGCAGGATTATTTGATCTGGTGCTTAATTGCAGGTATGACCTTGATTAGTTTTGGTGAAGGCATCAGTTTTTCGGTGCTGTACCGTTTTGCGTTGATGTCATCGGAAGTTTCCAAAGGTACAGTTGCAGCCGCCGTTTCAATGCTGTTGATGTTCAGCTTCTTTATTATTATTGAACTGGTTCGGGTGATGTATGAGCAATATCATCTTTGGGCTTATGCTATGGCTTGTTTTATTTTGATTGCGCTGTGGTTTAGTTTCCCTCGCGCAATGCTCAAAGAGATTTTAAAAGAACGGGT
Source organism: Acinetobacter sp. (assembly GCA_050285325.1). GTDB lineage: Bacteria > Pseudomonadota > Gammaproteobacteria > Pseudomonadales > Moraxellaceae > Acinetobacter. Next base: position 1,920 of record JBLZXS010000333.1, on the reverse strand, counting down.
GAAGCGGGGACAGTTTTAGGAAAAGCGCCTTCTCCCTGTGGGAGATGAGGAATATATTCCGCAAGGGTGAGGGAATTTGTTTAACTCACTTTCCAAGCACTCTATTCAAGATCAGATCGCTTTATCAAAAAATAAAATTACAAATTGAATAAACAACCTCTCCTAGAAGGAGAGGTAACATTATTATTCGCTAAAAAAGAAAATAGCCTTTTAATAAAAACTATACTTCGGATTCAGAGATTGGCTGTTCAAAGTTCTTTAATTTGCGATCAAAAACAAAAGTGCCAAACGGTAAAATGGATGCGATTAAACCCAGAATAAACATGTAAATCGACCATTTCTGTTTTTCGCAAACGGTAAACAAAACAATCAAAAACAGGATAAACAGTACGCCATGCCCCATACCGACATATTTCACTAAAATTGGATTATCCAGCATATATTTCATCGGCATCGCGATGAACAAAAGCAACAGAAAAGAAATACCTTCTAAAAGACCGACAATACGTAAAGTTTGGATATTCATGGTCATGCTTAAATCAATGAGAATGAAGCCTGAGTGTACTTAATATTGCCTCAGGGGTGAATCAAAATTTGATGTATTTATAAAATATATCAATTACTTATAACCAAGCATTTGACTCGGATTATTTTATTTCCTGAGCCCATAATGCAGTTCTTAAATTTAACAATTCAGGCAGTGTTTCCAGTAATAAGCTAATCTGTTTCAGTACCAGTAATAAATCTTCAGACAGGTTCTCTTGCCCACTCATCTGCTTAATTTCATTGAGCTTGTCTTGAATTTTGTCTGTATCTAAAGGCTGTTGCTGTAACAGCACGGCAAATAACGTGTCTTTACACCACAACATTAAATCTAGTACTTGTGCATCTTGAACCTGTTCGCGGTGACTCCCCAAAGCCGAAACATAGCTGAGTTGACTGTGGCTATACACCAGATAACGAAAGGCGGAATGAATCAATACCTGATTGGGATTCGGTTCGGTACTGAGACTGGAAATCATGCTGGACAGTTCAATTTGCGCATTGTGGGCAGTACGACGCGCACGGCGGTAATCCAGACTGTTGTTTTTACCGAATTGGTACTGCTTCACCACTGCATCAAAATACTCCAGTGTCGCTTGATTGCTCTTTTTGATGGTGCTGGAAATATTGCGGAAGTTCCAGTCCGGCCAGATAAAGCTGACCGCAAACCAGGCAATCAGACAGCCTAAAAGGGTATCGACAATGCGCGGTAAAATAATGGCATAACCTGCACCTTTTAAATTAAAAATCAGCAGCACCATTAAGGTTGCCATCAGCGTCGCCATGGCATATTTTTTGGAACGCAGATAGAAAAAATACACCCCTGAAATAATGGTCAGTACCAGTTGACCCTCGATACTCGGCACAAAATATAAAACTGGAATACCGAGTATTACACCTAAAATCGTGCCTAAGGTACGCAGTTTCAGACGGCTTTTGGTGGCGAAATAACTGATCTGGCAGACAAATAAACTGGTGAGTAAAATCCAGTAGCCATTTTTGGCAAAGGGCAATAAAGAGATGGCATAGCCGACCGCAAATACAAAGGCAATCCGTACGGCATGCCGGAACAGGGCAGAGTTCGGGGTGAGATGTTGTTTCAGCTTGAGCCATAAATCCTGCACATCGTGAATGTCATCATCCAGCAGGTTTAAATTTTCCTGATGTTGCAGATAGTTTTGCCGATAATTGTTTTGCTCATGACTTAAATTTAAAAACTGTTCCTGAATTTTTTTCAGATTGCGCAAAATCAGCAGCAGGTTTTTTACTTCCAGATTATACGGATTTTCCTCAATCCATAACTGAATCGAATTTTCCAGATTGGCAATCGCAATGTCCGTGTCCAGATTGGCCTGATAGTGCTGATGGCTCAGAATA
>JBLZXS010000332.1:0-10189 GCA_050285325.1 Acinetobacter sp. | reverse complement strand
AACCGGCCGTGGATGATGTGCCTTTTAAAGACTCTGCTGATAATGCAGTGAAGTGGGCAAATAGTTTTGCCAGCTTTCAAAGCATTTATAGCGCGGTGGATCCTACCGACCAAGATGCAAAACAATGGTCGAAATTCAGTGGGGGTAGCATTCAATTTAATCTTGCCCCATGTTATGAAGTGAAAACCAAATAATTGTGATATAAAAAAGCCCATCAGATGATGGGCTTTTTTTGAGTGCATTTTTATTGTATTGATTAACCCGTATGATCTAGACGTGAGCCTAAGGTTTCTAAATGCATCTTAAAAGAATTGGTTTTACGGTCTTCAAAATAGTGGCGTAAAGTTCGTTCTACACTTGGAAAAGCAAGTTCAGACCACGGAATTTCATCTTCCTCAAACAGACCACATTCAATACTTTCTTCACCTGCACCAAACATGCCATTGACTAAATTAGCCTTAAATAAAACGTAAATTTGCCCGATTCGAGGAATGTTATACATGCAGTAGAGTTGTTCTATTTCAACTTCAGCTTCAGCTTCTTCTCGTGTTTCTCTTGCAGCCCCTTGTTCCATGGTTTCAAACAACTCCATGTAACCTGCGGGAAGTGTCCATAAACCATAACGTGGTTCAATTGCACGGCGGCACAATAAAACTTTATTTTCCCAGAGTACAAGTGCACCGCAAATTACTTTAGGATTGATGTAATGAATATTTCCACAATCTGTACAAACGCGGCGTAATTGATGGTCGCCTAGTGGAATTTTTTCCGTTGTTTTATGTCCACAAATTACACAGAAATTCATATTCATCGTCAATGATAAAGGTGTTATCAGCATAACTGAAAAATTTAACTTTGGCATCATTTCTATCTTTTAGAATAAAAATTCAGCTATGATGAAATGAAGAAGAAATGATGGAAGAGCTGAAGTATGGATGACCATTCATTAATACAATCGTTACAGCAAAGATTACGCTTTTCTGCCCGGATTAAACAGGCACAAGCTGCTGTATTAATTGCAATTACTGATGAGTCTAATCCGAAAGTTCTGCTGACCCGACGCTCACTCTATTTATCCAATCATGCCGGTGAGGTTTCATTTCCGGGAGGAAAAAGAGACCCTCAAGATACCAGTAATATTGTGGTGGCCTTGCGTGAAGCTTATGAAGAGACCGCATTAAATCCATTCGATGTGCAATTGATTGGAGATTTACCCATGCAAAAAGCGCGTAATGGCATGTTGGTCAAACCTGTTGTAGGCTTGATTCCGCCCGAAGTTAAATTGATTGCTCAACCGAGCGAAATTGATCGTATTTTTTTTGCCTCACTTGATAGTTTAATGCAGGCACCCCCCATTCCTTATGAAGTACGTTATGCGCACCAGTCTTTATATTTTCCCAGTATGCGTGTGGAAAATGAAATCGTTTGGGGCTTAACTGCACGCATGCTGGTTTCACTATTTCAGTATGGTTTAAATTATCAGAAAGAATGGCCATTTTTACTCAATTCTCCCGCTTTTCATACCAATAAGATCAAACGTAATAAATAAAGGAATATCACAAAATGATGTACAAATTTAATGGCCATGTACCCAAAGCAACACACCAGCCTTGGGATGGCTGGGTAGCGAACAGTGCAACGGTAATTGGTCAGGTTGAGATGGGGAGGCAGGTGAGTGTCTGGTTTGGTGCCGTGATCCGGGGCGATAACAGCAAAATAAAAATTGGTGATTTTAGCAATGTTCAGGAAAATGCAGTCTTACATACCGATGCTGGCATTGAAATGCATATTGGCAGCTATGTCACGATTGGGCATCAAGCGATGTTGCATGGTTGTACCGTTGGCGATAACACGTTAATCGGGATTAATTCGGTGATTTTAAATCATGCAGTAATTGGTAAAAACTGCATCATCGGAGCCAATGCCTTAATTCCTGAGGGCAAGATCATTCCGGATAATTCTGTAGTAATGGGCTCGCCCGGGAAAATCGTCAAAACCTTAGATGAGGCTGCTGAAGTTAAACTCAAAATGAGTGCCATGCACTATGCAGAACATTTTAAGCATTTTCAGAATTTGGAAGAAATTGAACTGTAATCCGATGATCTTATTCAGCCAAGCAAGCGCTTGGCTTTTTTGTATTCCGCAGATGGAAAATCTCGCCTAGTGCGAATGAGTGGAGTATCATATGCCTCGTTTTTTACATTTAAATTAATTAAGGTTGTGCATGAAATTGCTGGCATTGGAAACTGCCAATGAGCAGTGTTCCGTCTCTATTGTAGATGAAACCCAAGAATTATTTTTCCAATTAGATGCGCGAGCAAAAGCACAAACGCAAACAATTCTCCCGATGATTGAGCAGGCATTTATTCAGCTTGGCCTATCTGCATCTGAATTAACTGCAATTGCATTTAGCCGTGGTCCTGGTTCTTTTAGCGGTGTGCGAATCAATGCCGCTGTGACTCAGGCATTGGCATGGGCAAATGACCTGCCGGTTGTTCCTGTTTCAACGTTGCAAGCTCTGGCACAAGCAGCCCACCGGATTGCTGGTTTAAGCGCCGTGACAGCGGTACTCGATGCACGGATGAAAGAAGTCTATATTGCGAGTTTTAAACTTGATTCACAGGGCATTATGCAGGCTGTGGATGAAGAACAACTGTTAAATTACGATGATGCTAGCCAAGTGGTTAAATTTGAACTTGTGGGTTCCGGTTCAGCTTTAATTAAGCCAGAACAAATACAATACAAAGACTTAAGTGCGACTGCGCAAGATATTGCTACCATTGCGCGCGCAGATGTTGAACAAAAAAAATGGGTCAGTGCTGAACAGGCATTACCTGTGTATTTACGTGATAATGCTTGGAAAAAAATTCCAGAACAGGGCAAATCATAATTAGGATTTTTTATGGATCTTTTACTGCTGCTGAAAGCGGCAATTATGGGTATTGTTGAAGGTATTACCGAATTCCTACCTATTTCAAGTACCGGACATTTAATTCTTGCTTCAGAGTTAATGAATTTCTGGACCAAAGAAAAAAGTGATGTATTCGTGATTGCCATTCAAATGGGTGCGATTGCAGCAGTCATTTATGAATATTGGGCTCGTCTGTGGGGCGCAGCAACCGGTATGTTTACCGGTGAGCCCAAAGGTCGCCATTTGGGGTTTAGCCTGATCATGGCTTCCATTCCCATTATATTAATTGGCCTCACTTTTGGACAAGCAGTTAAAGAATTATTATTTAATGATATTGCCGTTGCGATTGGTTTAATCGTGGGTGGTTTTATTATTATCTGGATTGAGAAAAATCCGCCTCAAGTCAATGCGCAAGAAGTCGAAAACATCAGTTATAAAGAAGCGATTTTGATTGGTTTTATCCAAGTGCTGTCTTTAATTCCTGGAACCTCACGTTCTGGTGCAACCATTATTGGTGCAATGTTTTTGGGTATATCCCGTAAAGCGGCCACTGAATTTTCCTTCTTCTTGGGTATACCGGTGATTATTGGTGCCGGCCTGTTAGATCTGTATCAAAGCTACCATGTATTCCAAAGCACACAAGATTGGGCCGTTCTTGCAACAGGAATTATAGTTTCATTCGTTTCGGCTTTGATTCTAATTCGTGTCTTGGTTGCCTATGTCGCTAAACGTGATTTTATGGTTTTTGCCTGGTATCGTATTGTCTCGGGTCTTTTAATCTTACTCTTTGCATTTACAGGCTGGAAATTATGGTAAGCGACATCCGCTTATTTGTAGAACAAGAATTTCAAGCGAAAGCACAGCAGTATTCTGCTGTGCTTTCTTCTCGTGGAGTGAAGGTTAATCTTGAAATTGTTGAGAAACTGAATGCCCGGTTTTTGCGTTTTAATCCAAAGCTGGCTTTATGCGTAGATGAATCTGGTCTGTGGTTATGTGCCAATGGCATGAAGATGCAACCGGACTGGAAAGCAGAAGTTCCACGTTTAAAAAGATCGTCATTGAAATCTGAAATGATTGCGCGAGCGTGTAACCTAGGCGAAAAACCCAGCTTGATTGATGCCACTGCAGGTCTAGGTCATGACAGTTTGTTGATGGCACATTTGGGTGCCCATGTTACCTTGGTTGAGCGACATCCGATTTTATTTACCTTGCTTGAAGATACCAAAAGCAATGCTGAAACCGATCCATTCTTAAGTTCGGTGGTTGCCCGGATTGATCTGGTTTTTTCCGATTCTGCCGACTATTTAATTCAGCAGGCTGAAAAAAGTGCGCTGGTTGATGTGGTTTATCTCGACCCGATGTTTCCGCAACGGGATCAAAATCAGCAAGCCCTTAAAAAACAAGCGCAAGTCAAAAAGCAGATGCAGCTCTTACATATGTTATTACCTGAAGATGGAGAGATGGATCTGGGTGATAATTTGTTGATTTTGGCTCAGAAAGTAGCAAAACGGGTGGTGGTCAAGCGTCCTCGTTTAGCTGTATATCTGGCAGATCAAGAACCCAATCATCAATGGCAAGGCGATGCATGTCGTTTTGATGCCTACTTTCAGCATCATCTTGTAGGGTAGTTTGGTAATTGCTTCAATATTGTACATAAATTTGTTATATAGTTAAAAAACAGCATTGATAAAACTCCCATCAAGCATACACTTAGATTGTAAATCAGCGAGCTACAGCCAACCCGAATCCTTATGATCGACTTCAAACCTTCCATCAATTTTTGGCATGATTTTAAGAGCAACCAAACTGCAGGGATGTGGCTTTTTTTGGGATCGCGCCGTTCTTTACAAATTGTGCGACCATCGATTCTACAACTGATTTTTTGGGGAATTTTAGGCGGCAGTGCCAATAGTTTATTTAGTTGGTTAAGTGCTGGGGAAGTGGGGGAGTTTAACCCTCAAGGCCTGATCAGTTATGCCTTATGGCCGTTTATCGCGCTTATAGTCGGTATTTTCCTGTCCCAACGTATCAACAATCCGCGTTTAATGCTGGTGCCTGCCTTATTGTGGCTGGTGCTGGATACCCATATCGCGCTCTTGCAAAGTCTGATTCAGTATTTAGGTTATATCGATGTACTGCCTTACATCTTCTATGACTATTTACCGATGATTTTCATGGTGCTGTTTGTCTGGCAAAGTCTGGCCGTAGTCTGGGTGTTTTCGCGTGAACTGAAATGGCCATGGTGGGAACGTGCGCTGATTGTTGCAGCCACGCTTTTTACCTTGGTGGTCTGGCAAATGTCAGTGAAAAGCCAGCCGATTTGGAAAGTTGAAGAAATACCGCCGACTTTTGCCGAAGATGCCTTTTACGCGCAAAGCCGTATTTTGAACAAGTCTCTGGAAGCTGTTCAGTATGGTGAATTTGCCCAATCGCATTGGTACTTTTTAGGCGTAGCAGGTGCAGGTTATCAAGACGTCTTTAAGTCGGAAGTAGAACGGATTAAAGAACAGTTTGATACCCGTTTCGGCACCTTTGGTCGTTCCATGGTATTAATTAATAATCCGGAAACACGTACCCAAGCGCCGATTGCTTCACGTACCAGTATGGAAATGGCTTTACGTCGCATTGGGCAGCAGATGAACCGTGAAAGCGATGTATTATTTTTATATATGACATCGCATGGTTTGCCAAATCAGTTTGAAATGGAAAATGCACCCATAGATCTAAACGACGTCGATCCAAAATGGTTAAAAGATACCCTGGATAAGTCGGGGATTCGCTGGCGCGTGATTGTGATTTCTGCCTGTTATTCAGGGAGTTTTGTTCCCGCTTTGCAAGATGACAATACCTTAATTATTACCGCTTCAGCTGCAGATCGCGCATCTTTCGGTTGTTCGAATGAAGCTGATTATACTTATTTTGGACGTGCTTTCTTTGATCAGTCTATGCGTGAGCAGACCTCAATAAGTGCCGCATTTGAACAAAGTAAAGAAACTGTGGCGCAGTGGGAAAAGGCTCAAGGTTTCGAAGCCTCTGAACCGCAATGGTCGATTGGTAAGAATATGGAATTTATGTTGCCGCAGCTCGAGCAACGATTATTTCCCGCGACAACGAAAACAGATATGAAAATAGAAACACCACAACTGAGTGTTCAAACCCCATAAAGGAAGATGTCCATGGAATTAATCCAACATAATCGCTGCTTTGAAGGTGAACAACGAATTTATGCTTTTAATTCCGAACAGCTAAAGGGTGAAGCAAAATTTGGGGTTTTCTTGCCACCGCAAGCGCTAATCGGGCAAGCCTGTCCAGTGCTGTTTTATTTGGCAGGTCTGACCTGTACCGAAGAAACTTTTAGTATTAAAGCACATGCGCAGCGCCTGGCAGCACAACTAGGTTTAATCCTGATTAGTCCGGACACTTCACCTCGAGGTGAACAGGTCGCGCAAGGTGATTCCTGGGATATCGGTCAAGGCGCAGGGTTTTATATCAATGCCACCCAAGCACCATGGGCAGAACATTATCAAATGGAAAGTTTCATTGTGGATGAGCTCTATGAGTTGGTCACGCAAAATTTTCCAGTGCAAGCAGATGCAATCGGTATTTTTGGGCACAGTATGGGGGGACATGGCGCATTGACCCTGGCCTTTAAATATCCGGAAAAATTTAAATCAGTGTCCGCATTTGCGCCGATTTGTGCACCAAGTCAATGTCCTTGGGGCGAGAAAGCTTTTTCTCATTATTTAGGTTCAGATCAGGCGGAATGGAAAAAGCATGATGCTACCGCTTTGGTTCAGTCCAAAGGTGCCATGTTTAAAGAAATTTTGATTGATCAAGGCGCGAAAGATCAATTTTATGCGCAATTGAATCCTGCATTATTCAAACAGGCTTGTGAGCAAGCTGGGCAGTCAGTCACCTTGCGTGAACATGCCGGCTATGATCATGGATATTATTTTATTCAAAGTTTTATGGATGACCATCTACAATTTCATGCGGTGCAGCTTGAAGCGTAATATTTAATTCAAAAAAGGGAGAATATGATTCTCCCTTTTTTTATTGATGCTGCCATGTGGCAGTAAATTCTTGTTGAGCCATACGGCTTAAATGATCCAGCACCACTTTTTCTAGCCTGCTTAAGTCTTCTAATGGGCTGTCAATTGCAACCTGTAAGACTTCTGGTTGTGGTATCAGTTTTACAGTCGCATCGGGCATAAAAATACTGAAATTGCCCTCAGTTTCAGCAACTTCAAATTTATGTTTCCAATGGTTGAGTAAGCGCTTGGCGATGCGGGTAGCTTCTGGAGTAGCGATTTGTGTATTGCTTTTCATTCTCATTTACCTTATGTTGTGATATCAACATAACAGATTATAAAAATAGCTAAAGTTAAATAATGCAACGCAATGTCGCAGTTTTGGAATGCTGAAGTAATAGAACAGCGCAGGATTGAATCACAGTAGTCAGGTTCAATTTGTTATAATGAGCAAAATCAATTCGAATACACAGCCAGGTTCTCCCCATGTCCAAGCCCTATTTAATTGCACCTTCCATTTTATCCGCTGACTTTGCCCGTTTGGGTGAAGAGGTTGAAAATGTCCTCGCGGCGGGTGCAGATGTTGTACATTTTGACGTGATGGATAACCATTATGTGCCTAACCTGACATTTGGTGCAGGCGTATGTAAAGCATTAAAAAAATATGGTATTCAAGCGCCGATTGATGTGCATCTGATGGTTTCACCGGTAGACCGTATGATTGGTGATTTCTTGGAAGCGGGGGCGGACATTATTACGTTCCATCCTGAAGCAACCGATCACATTGACCGTTCTTTACAGTTGATTAAAGCCGGTGGTGCCAAAGCAGGTTTGGTGTTTAACCCTGCAACCCCACTGCATTATCTGGATTATGTTTTAGATAAAGTCGATCAAGTGCTCTTGATGAGTGTCAATCCAGGTTTTGGCGGTCAAAAATTTATTCCAATGACTTTGGATAAACTTCGTCAGGCACGCAAAATCATTGATGCTTCAGGTCGTGATATTCGTTTAGAAGTGGATGGCGGTGTAACGCCTGCGAATATTCGTGAAATTGCAGCAGCCGGTGCAGATATGTTTGTTGCAGGGTCAGCCATTTTTGGAAAGCCAGATTATAAAGCTGTGATTGATGAAATGCGTGCAGAACTGGCAAAAGTTGATTCAGTTAATCTCTAATAATCTCTAATTAATTATAGCTAAGTTGTGGATAACTTTATGGATAACCATATGGATATCTGTGTAGATAACTATATGGATAACTTGATTAGTTTATAAACGATTATGGAATAATAGTTTAATAATTAGACATTAAATGTATAAAAAGGACTCAAATGAGTCCTTTTTCACTTTGTTAAGCTATTAAGAATATGGTTATTTATTCAGCTGTGCTTAAAAATAGATCTGTTTAAAAAATAACTTTATTGTTTTAATGCTGATAAAAATAGCGAATGATGAATTATTGAGTATAAATTTAAACAATTGTGTATAACTTTGTTCTTGGTTATGCTATCAGGCATGAAGTGAATCAAAATAAAATGATTTATTCTTTCATTTGAAACGGATGAAGAAGGAACAATCGGTGCTGACTCAATTACGCAAACAAGCTTGGTTTGTGTTCCTGATGGTTTTTTCCATTGGGTGGAGCAGTGTCTTTGCATCAGAAAAGCCAATGCATCATCAAATGATGCAGCAATCCAGTGTTGTCCAGTACCAACAAGCGATGACCGCGATGTCGGATTGTCATGAAATGCAGATGTCACCATTGCATGGTCAACATTCAAAACCGGTTCAGGCCCAGGATGATCAAAATTGTCATCAAACCATGCTAAATCAGGCCCAGCATTTGAGTTGCAATGATTGCGTACAATTGCACTGTCAAAGTTTAACGGTCTGGCTGGATCCACAAATATCTGATTTAGTACATTTAGAAGAAGTTCAAGAACATCCGCAGCGCAATTTTGATTATTCAGCTCAGCATTTAACTGGCTTCTGGCAACAAATCTTACGTCCTCCCAAAGCTTAATCTTGATTTAAAAAACATTTTTATTTTTAAATTACAGGTTAAGTCATGTCTATTAAATTAACTCAAAGCCTCTTAGTCGGGCTGTGTTTAGTGTCATCATCGTGGGCATTTGCTGCGGTCAAAGAATATCATTTGAATATTGATGAGCAGATGGTGAATATCACCGGCAAACCCTTAAAACGCATCACGGTCAATGGTCAATTTCCCGCGCCTCTTCTGGAGTTTGAAGAAGGGGATGATGCCATCATTCATGTGCATAATAAGTTAAAAAACAAAGATTCTTCTATTCACTGGCATGGCCTGTTGCTGCCTGGATTGATGGATGGGGTGCCGGGTTTCAACCAGTTCAAGGGTATTAAGCCGCAAGCTGATTTTGTCTATCGTTTTAAGGTACGACAAAACGGGACCTACTGGTATCACGCACATTCCAAAGGACAGGAACAGGATGGTCTGTATGGTGCTTTGGTGATTTATCCGAAAGATAAAAAGCCCGTTGCAGCGCACGAAAAAACCGAGCGTGATTATGTGGTGATGCTGTCCGATTTTCATCAATCCGGCAGTGACCAAATCCAGAAGAACCTGAAAAAGTCGGCTGAATACTATCAAAATCAGCGTGAAACTTTGTCGGATGTCTGGAAGCAGATTAAAAGTGATGGACTAAAAAATACTTGGCAAGATCGTTCCATGTGGAATCAAATGCGCATGCTGAAAACTGATTTGTCTGATGTCACCGGTTATACCTTCCTGATCAATGGCAAAACGCCGGAACAAAACTGGACCGGCATGTTTAAGCCGAATGAAAAAGTCCGCTTACGCTTTATTAATGCTTCCGCCATGTCATTTTATGATGTCAGTATTCCCAACTTGAAAATGACTGTAGTCAGTGCTGACGGGCAGCCAGTTAAACCTGTGCCGGTCGATGAGTTTCGAATCGGTACTGCAGAAACCTATGATGTGATTGTGGAGCCGAAAGCCAATCATTATCAGATTGAAGCGGAGTCGATCGACCGCAGCGGTTTCGCGATTGGTACATTGCATAATGAAAATTTTCCAGTGACGCATGCGATTCACATGCCTAAGCCGCGTCCACGTGCATTACTCACGATGGAAGATATGGGGCACGGTTCATCATCAAGTGATCATGGGAACATGAATCACGATCAGATGAACACCAGTCAAGAAAGTGCTCATCCACAAAGCTCAAGTCAAATGAATCATCAAGCCATG
>JBLZXS010000331.1:14258-35599 GCA_050285325.1 Acinetobacter sp. | reverse complement strand
AAACATATAGTTCTTAAACTGTACGACTTTTAAAAGATAAGCTGATCAATCTTTGGGTGGTTCATGATAAATATCAAATTTGGTTATATTGCTTTAGCTGTAATAAGTGTAGCGGGATGCCAAAGTGTTCCACAGTCAAAACTTACCGTGGGTTCTACCGGATTATCAGAATCTCCAACGGTTAATGCCCAAGTCCATGCCGACCGGATTGATTTTATAAAATTAAAAAAACAGGAAAATCGCCCGATTGTTGCTTTGGTACTGGGTAGTGGCGGGGCCCGTGGTTATGCGCATATTGGTGTAATTCAAGTATTGGAACAACACGGTATTCATCCTGATTTTATTGTAGGGACCAGTGCAGGAAGTATTGTCGGCTCTATTTATGCCAGCGGTAAAACAGCGGATGAATTACGTGATATTGCCTTGAATATGAGAGCCAATGATGTACGGGATATAAAACTGGATGTGAAAGGATTTTTTGATGGCAAAAAAGTTGAAAATTATGTCAATCAACAAGTGAACAATACCCCGTTAGAATTATTAAAAACACCCATGTATGTGGTAGCGACAGAATTAAAAGAAGGTAAAAAAGTCGTTTTTAACTATGGCAATACAGGGCAGGCAGTACGTGCTTCGGTGTCTATTCCCAGTATGTTTGTGCCCACTAAAATTGGCGAAGATGAATATGTGGATGGAGGCTTAGTCAGTCCTGTGCCTGTAGATGTGGCACGTGATCTGGGTGCAGATATTATTATTGCAGTAGATATTTTAGCCCAGCCGATGCATACCGAAACCAGCAATGTTTGGGGGCTGTTTAATCAAAATATTAATATCATGCAGAACCATTTAGCCAGAGAAGAACTTAAACATGCTGATATCGTAATTCAGCCTGATTTAAGAGAAAAAGCACATATCTTTGATGTCAAAGGCCGTGAAATGACCATGCAAGCGGGCATTGAAGCCGCACAAAATCAGTTAAATACCATTTCAGCTGTATTTAATCAAAAGCACTATTCGCCAGTAAATAAAATACAGCAATTAAGTGTGCATGATTAATGGTTGTTTAAATTAGAATTTCAATTAACTCGAAAGTATCAGTCAGATATTGATCTATATAAAATGGCTTATGCATTGAATCTGACTTTTGCTTTTAATTTAATGAAATGCATTTTATTTATTTGATTGAAAAATTTTCCCATACAGCAAGTATATTATAAAGATTAACTAATTTGTTGATATTATTAAATAAAATCAATTAAGCGATAATAAGTTTTATTCTATAGTATTTTTATATTAATACTTTTTTGTTCAATGATTTAAGTTTACCAATAGCTGGAAAACCCATACACTTCATTGTGTAAAAATCGAGACGAAAATATATTTCTTTAAGGATAGTTTAATGAATAACAACAGTATGAAGCTAGAAAAAATTACGCTAGGACATAAAGTCAAAATGGCAACTATGGAACACCTTGTTTTTACAGTAATTGCAGAAAATACCGATGGTACATTTAGTATTGAAACTCAGCTCGATCCGCAGAATGTACTGAGTTATGGCAATATTTCTAAAGAGATGCTACGTAAAATAGTTTCTTAAGCTTATTCAATATGCGTGATTTAATGCTTGAGCGATTCAAAATATTTAAGCCTATTTGCAAATGGAATTGCATAGCATCTTAATTAACGACCAATATCATGATGCTAAAATGAAAAGATTATAAATTAATAAGTATGTATTTTTTGTAATCAATTTTTGAGTAATTATTCTATAAAAAACAATGATAAATTAAAAATATAGTAGATACAGTATGTTAAATAAACAGTTATATATTTTTTTGAATGATACTTAAATCACTATAAATAATAATGATGATTTTATTGCCGATTTTGACATTCTATTTCGTAGAAAAACGATATAATAATGGCTTAATACTATTGTCTATCCAAGAGTCTAGAGAACGCGATGTCCCCATTAGATCAAATTGCTCCAGCATTAGATGACCAGTCTGAATTAACTATGTCGGTTTTAATGACCCCAGATATGGCTAACTTTTCAGGTAATGTTCACGGTGGAACAATTTTAAAATTGTTGGATCAAGTCGCATACGCATGTGCCAGCCGTTATTCAGGTAGTTATGTGGTGACTTTGTCGGTCGATAAAGTAAATTTTAAAGAACCGATTCATGTGGGGGAATTAGTCACTTTCCTTGCTAGCGTGAACCATGTGGGCCGTACCTCTATGGAGATCGGGATTCGGGTAGAAGCGCAGAATATTCAAAAGCGTACGATTCGCCACACTAATAGCTGTTATTTCACCATGGTTGCGGTGGATGAAAATGGTAAACCTCAACAAATTCCAGCGCTCAATTTAGATAATGACTGGAAACGCTGCCGTTTTGAAGCTGCTGAGCATCGTAAAGTGGCACGTCTTCAAGAAAGTCATCATCCTTCCTGTAGTATTTATAAAAAAACCTCACAATGCTAATGATGCATTAATTCAGAAGGCCGCTTTTTAGCGGTCTTTTTTATTTTGAAAATGATGTTCTGCTCTATACAGCTGAAATAAATCGGCATAATATAAAACGATACGTATCGTTTCGTTTTTTGGTGGTGTCATGACTGAACTAGAGTTAGAGAAAACGTCACGTCGTAAGCAATGTATTTTAAATGCGGTTACTGCGGCATTAGAAGAATATGACTACAGTCATTTAACTGTAGAAGATATTGCGGCACGGGCAGGGGTTGGAAAATCAACAATTTACCGCTGGTGGAAGCATAAATCTGATTTGGTCTTTGATGCCTTCAAAGAGCACACCGCTTCAGTATTTGATTTGGATTTTCAGCAAAGTCTGCAATTCAATCTGAATCAGCAACTTTTAAAGTTATCGCATGCCTTGAACCATCCCGTTGGACGGGCACTGTTGGTGGTGATGGCAGAACATCGTGAAGCTGCGGGTGAATTCTTTAAACAGTATTTATTGCCGCGCCGTGAGGAAACCCGCAAGTTGATTCAAATCGCCATTCAACGTCATGAAATTATTGCGGATTATCCATTTGAGCTGATGCTGGATGCGCTGTATGGACCTATCCATTATCAGATTATTTTCTTCAATCGTATGCCCGATGAAACGTATATTCACAATCTGGTAGGTTTGCTGATGCAACCTGTTCTGATTCAAAAGTAGCACTGCGCTACACTGAAGTGGGTGATTATGTCTGCAACGAGTACCGAGCGTTTATGGAATCGCTCTTTTCTATTGTGTCTGTTTAATAATCTGTTTTTATTTACGTATTATTATGCGCTCTTGACCGTTTTACCGATTTATATCATGAAAGATTTAGGTGGAACGGTCAAAGAAGCAGGTTTGGCACTGACTTTATTTCTGCTGTCTTCAATTGCAGTTCGACCATTTTCCGGCTTGATTGTTGAAAAACTTGGAAAAAAAATCTCCTTTCGCGGTTCCGAATTTTTATTTGTCCTTTTTGCTTTTAGCTATTTGTTTGCCGATAGCATGTGGGCTTTACTGATTATTCGCTTTGTTCACGGCATCTGGTTTAGCATATTGACCACGGTGACCGTGCCGATTGCCAATGACTTCATTCCGGATCATCGTAAAGGTGAAGGCATGGGCTATTTCGTGATGTCGACCAATCTTGCCGTAGTATTTGGCCCCTTGATTGCTTTAACCGTGCTGCAATTTACCGACTTTATGATGCTGTTTGCCATTTTAAGCGCTGTGATCTGTCTGGGGTTTGTTTTTTGTTTAATGGTGCCGGTACAAGAAAATAAACTCGAAAAACTAACCCACAAAACAGAAGAAAAACGTTTAGGTTTTCATGACATTATTGAAATGCGAGCAGTCCCGATAGGCTTTGTGGCTTTACTGACAGCATTTGCCTATTCCAGCATTATGAGCTTCATTACCGCATATAGTGAATCTAAAGATTTACTGGCCTATACCAGTTTATTTTTTATTGTATTTGCAATTTCCATGATTGTGGTACGGCCCTGGGTTGGGAAAATTTATGATCGTAAAGGTGCCAGCGCCGTTATTTATCCATCATTTATATTCTTTGCCCTAGGCTTGCTGGTAGTGAGTTTTGTTTCAAATCAATGGATACTGTGGTTGTCTGCCATATTTATTGGAATTGGTTATGGTTCATTATTTCCCTGTTTTCAAACTTTAGCGATTCAATCTGTGCCCAAGCAGCGAATGGGACATGCAGTCTCGACCTTTTTCACCTTGTTTGATTTAGGCATGGCTATTGGTTCGGTAGTGCTTGGTTTGATCATTGCGTATTATGGTTATCAAATGACTTATCTATTTTGTGCTGGCATTACGGTGGCAACCTTGTTTGTCTATAAATACTCAGTGGCATCAGCAACAGTTCAACAACCCAAATAAAGAGGTATGGCCGTGGAATTACGTCATTTACGCTATTTCGTTGCAGTGGCAGAAGAGCTGAATTTTACCAAGGCTGCACAACGAATGTGTACGGTACAGCCCTCTTTAAGTCAGCAAATTAAAGACCTGGAACAAGAAGTCGGGGTGCAGTTGTTGATTCGGTCAAATCGTAAAGTTGAACTGACTGAAGAAGGCAAAGCATTTTTAAAAGAGGCGCTTTTAAGTTTGGAGCATGCCGAGAAAGCCATTCAGGATGCCCGTCAAATTGCCAATTTAAACAAAGACCAGCTGAATATTGGCTTTGTTCCTGTAGCGGAAATGAAAATTTTCCCTTATATCATGCCGAATATTCGGGCACATTTTCCTGAAATTAAAATTAACTTTCACAGTATGACTGATGCAAATCAGTTCAAGGCGTTAAAGAAGGGCGATATTGATATTGCGTTTACCCGCTATGTTGATGAGTCCAGTGAACTTGAGCACGTGCAGATATTTAGTGAGCCTCTGGCTTTAATTGTGCCTAAAGATTCCCCGATTGCCGAGCAGCGTCTCGTCAGTATCAAGAGCTTTAACAACCAGGATTTTATTGTCAGTGACGAAATCGCTTCACCGCAGTTATATAAGATTATTACCGATTTCTTTAAGCAATCGAAACTGAATGTGAATGTGGTACAGCAATCGACCAATATTTTATTGAATGTGAATTTAGTCGGGATGGGCGTCGGCTGGAGTCTGGTACCGACTTATGTTATTCCGCTGTTAGGTGACAAAATTGTGGTGAAAAACACCATTGAGCCTTTGCCGATGATTGACCTGTATGCCAGTTACCGTAAAGGTCAAAAGAATCAAGTCATTGAACTGATTTTAAAAATATTGAAAGAACAGTTTTATATGGGATTCTTTTAAAAATTAAACTCATAGATGTTGCGTAATGTTTTAAGAAAAAAAGATATCGCGCAACATCATAAGGTTTCACAGAACCATTCTGTGTATAACAACGATTCACAGAACAATAATGCACAAACTTTTTTAGCGCTTTATACTCAATATTTAAAATAACAAGATAGATTGAACCAAAATGATGAAGCTCTATAACAATACTCAATCGCGTGGAATGACGCTTTTTCCCTTGCTAAAAGAACTGGCAATTGAAGATCAGATTGAACAGATCCAAGTCCCCTATGAAGAAATGCATCAGGCTGAATATTTAAAGATTAATCCCATGGGAAAAGTACCGTGTCTGGTCGATGAAGGGATCGTGATTTCAGAAGTAGCGGCAATATTTACCTATCTGGCAGATAAATATAGTGAAAAAGGTTTTTCACCCGCACTGGATGATCCCAAACGTGGTGCATATTTGAAATGGATGTTCTTTTGTCATGGTCCTTTGACCGAATATATGGACTTAAAGAGTCTTGACGTGTCTAAAGAACAAATTGAAAAGAGAAAAACGGGCTTGGCTTTTGGTCATGAGGAAACTTTATTTGCTTTCCTAAAACAGGGCATGCAACAGGCCAAGCCGTATTTGCTGGGCGAGAAAATTTCAGCAGCAGATTTATATCTGGCTTACTGGCTGGTTTTTGCAATCTCATTCAAGATATTGCCTTATCTGGAGGAGTTCAAGCCTTTTATTCAACTGATTGGAAGCCGGGATTCAATGAAAGATGTACCGTGGTTTCAAAAGTTGAATAGCTAACTTTGTTCTTTGTATTAAGTGGAAGAGGAAAAACATTCATAAAAAAAGACCACGCTTTCGTGTGGTCAGATCTCTCAATATCATTCAGTTGGGTGATTATTTTACGTGAAGCTTTTTGAATAACTGCTGGCTCACGTGGTCTAAAGTTTGTGGAATTGCAAGCGCTGCCACAAAACGGTCAGGGCGTAAAATGACAACCGAATCTGATGTTTTACCAAACCAGGTACGAATATCGGTACCAATATCACCTAGGGTAATCACGCCATCAAATTTCTTGCGATTTTCATTGCCAAACTGAACTTCAGGAATGATCTGAATAAATTTAACGCCTAATTTTTTCCAGACTTGCATGGTCGTCGCACTGAGTCCCCATTGTGGATCCACGCCCCAGGCAATAATGGCAAAGTCGTTGCCAATCACGTCATCCAGTAAAACTTTTTCACCAGACTCAAGTTTTACATGTGGCTGGATAAACATTTTACCGATTGGAGATTCTTTTTTACCATCTGCAAGCAAGGCACCATCGTTATATTTAGGCATCGGTTTGAAGCGCATTTCAAGCAAATACTGTTTAATTGGCTTGATGTAATTCAATGCGTAGGCAATACCATCACGAACAAAACCTTGCCATTTTTTAGGTGGCGCAAGCACGTGACCGGCCATCACAGAAAGATCAATCATCGCTTTGGCATGGTCTTTACGTTCAATCTGGTAAGAATCCAATAAATCAGCAGTTGCTTTACCTTGTACCACGAGCGCAACTTTCCAAGCCAGGTTAAAGGCATCACGCATACCGCTGTTATACCCTTGACCTTGCCATACCGGCATAATATGCGCTGCATCACCGGCAAGCAAAATGCGGTCGACACGGAATTTATCGGCAATACGTGCATTGTGCGTGTAAACACGTTGACGAATCACTTCAATATTTTCAGCATTCGGTAAAACTTTAGACAGCAATTTTGCGATATTTTCTGGTTTGCTTAACTCTTCCTGAGTTTCACCCGGCATCACCATGAATTCGAAACGACGGATACCATGCGGAAGCGCAGCAGACACATAAGGACGTACTGGGTCACAGCATAAGTAAATATGTGGAGTCGCTAAAGGATCATTTTCAATGTCGATCACGATCCATTGGTTCGGTGCGGTTTTACCCTCAAAACCAATATTCAAAGTACGACGTACAACTGAGTTACCACCATCACAGGCAATTAAATATTTTGCTTGAACAGTTTCTTCTTTCTGGTTTTTATCTTGAATCTTAAGTGTTACGCCATTGGCATCTTGGCTAAACTCATTGAGCTGACGCGAAAACAGCACTTCAGTTTTTTCGTATTGTTTTAAGCCTTGCAGTAACACATTGTCTACTTGAGGCTGAATAAATGCGTTACGACGTGAGAAGCCAAATTCACGGGTGAGCGGCTGAATATCTGCGAAACAACGACCTTTTGGAGTCAGGAAGCGCATTGCGTGGTTCGGTGTGGTATGCGGCAAGACCTGATCAACTAAACCAAGTGATTGAATGGTACGTAAAGATTCATCATCAATACCAATGGCACGCGGGTAGTCAATCAAACTATCCAGTTGCTCAATAATAGTGACTTGAACGCCTTGTTTGCTTAAATAGTTTGCAATCGTTAAACCAACAGGACCTGCGCCCAGGATTGCCACTTCAGTGGTGTAATTTGTTTTGTTGCTCATAGCGAATGTCCATTCAATCAATTCACATTTAACTGTATTAACGGTGAATTTGAGGGTCTAAACAAGCTATGCCATAGTAGATATATTGAATGAAAAGAAAACTGTGGAAATTGTATTATTAATATAAATAATTGAAAATTAATAATTATTTATATATTTAACTATATGGTTTTTTAAATGAATGATCATTTATTTCTATAAATCATGAAAAACACTTAAAAATAAAAAAGCTGAATTATTAACATAATTCAGCTTTGACCTCTAAAGCATTAACTTGTATGGACAAGGTGGGGGTAATAATTTAGAGATCGAGTTTGAATGTTATTGCGCAAGTTTAGTCGGCGCTTCTTCTGCAGCAACTTCTGAAGCAGGTTGAGCTGATGTAGGCTTGGTTGCAGCACTTTCAGAGGTGGTCGGTTCCGGTTGTTCTTGAGTAGAAACAATCACTTTTTCTTCTTGGGGTTGTTTATCAGCACTAGCAGCAAACGTGGTTGCAGCAGCAATGCCGAAAGTAGAAGCAAGTAATAGTTGAGTTAATTTCATTTTAAGCATCCTTTTATTCTTTAAAAAGTTATTAGATCCAAATTTATCATCACATAAATATGGACAGGGCTCATGCTAAAGAGCCTTGAGCAGGGGAGCAATCAAAGCAACAAAGTGAAACAGATCGGTTAACGTAAAAAGCACAAGCAAGGATTTGCTGTACATTTACTGTAAAAAATAATTAAAAAATTGCACAAAAAATGTATAGAGATATTTCCATATCAGCTTTATTACTCCTTATTTTTACTTAAAATGAACAAACCAGCAGAGAATGATCGTTTCCATAAAATTGCTTTGTAAATTAAATGTAAATAAATTTTTCGAATTATGAGGGGGTTTGTCATCAATTTAGTCTTTTAATGCAGTAAAAAAAGCATACTGATGCTGAATTTAATTTAGATATTTAATTCATTTATATAAGTAAAATTTAATAACAATGCGGCTTAAATCTTTTTAAATAATACGGATACGTTGCCAGAGCGAAAGGAAAAAATTAAAGTGGGCCTTATGCAGTTCGTTTGTGTGAATTGCTCTTATTACTGTATTGATTAATTTCCCCTCCATGAATAGCGAGCAAGTTTTGAAACTGATTTCTCCCGTACACGCTGTCCCTACGCATATCATTTCCGGATTTTTAGGCGCTGGAAAAACCACCTTACTTCAACATTTGCTCAGTCAAAAGCCAGAAAATGAAGTTTGGGCAGTGCTGATGAACGAGTTTGGGCAAATTGGTGTCGATCAGCAGTTATTACCGCAAACCCAAGGTTATGAGGTTAAAGAACTCTTAGGGGGGTGTCTGTGTTGCAGTAGTCAATTACCCATGCAAATCGCTTTATCGCGGTTATTGTCAGAGAGCAAACCAGATCGCTTGTTTATCGAACCGACCGGTTTGGGACATCCTGCACAATTACTGGAACAACTCACCGAACCACACTGGCAACAGAGTATAGCAATGCGGGCATTAGTGACGGTGGTAGATGGTTCACGCTTACACGATGCCGAGTGGAGCAAGCAAAACCTGTATGCAGATCAGCTAAAAGCTGCGCAAATTATTGTGGTATCCCATGCCGATATTATGGATTTTGCAGATCAACAGGCTTTGGAAGTATTAAAGAAAGAATATCAGGCCTATCAGCAAACTTGGCTGATCAGTGGGCAGGCGCATCTTTCACTTGAGCAAATTAATTTACCTTATGTAGCTACAGAACGTAAGATTCAACCTTTATTGAAAATTCAGAAAACACTTTCGGTAGGTGAAAGTCTGCCTGAGATTAAACAGTTGCCCTATCACTATGTCGAGACCACTCAGGGTTACAGTGTGGCAGGTTGGAAACTACCCAAACGCTGGCAATTCGATTTTTATTCTCTATTGGATTTGCTTTGTGAACAGCAAGATTGGCTGCGGATTAAAGCAATTTTTAATACCAATCAAGGCTGGAAAACTTTTAATTTTAATCCGGAACAGTTTAATTATCAGTCTGCGGAAGAAGGGATTGATAACCGCATTGAAATCATTGTGCGAGATCAGCGCGACTGGCAATATTTTGAAGATCAATTATTGCCATGCCGTCTGAATATGGATGAATCTGATAAAACAACTCAGCAAAAGTAACGCAAATCTTATATGCTAAGCGCCAAATTTGAGGACTCTTTTATGGCGCTTAAAGCTACGATTTATAAGGCTGATTTGAATATTGCCAATATGGATGATCATCAATATGCTGATTATCAACTGACCATGGCATTACATCCATCGGAAACCATTGAACGATTGATGGTGCGTATTTTGGCCTATGCGCGTTTTGCTGATGAAGCCTTGGAATTTACCAAAGATCTGTTTGAAACCGATGAACCTGCATTGTGGCAAAAAGATTTAACCGGTCAATTGGTTAAATGGATTGAAGTCGGCAGCCCGGATGAAGATAAAGTCAAAAAAGCCAGCGCCCGTTGCAAGCAAGTGGCTGTCGTTACCTATGGTTCGTCAGTCGATGAATGGTATAAACGCAACAGCAAATTAAAAACTTTAAGCAATGTTGAAGTGTGGAAACTCTCTACAGCAACCACGGATGCACTGCCACAATTATGCGAACGCACCATGCAATTACAACTCAACGTTATGGATGGTGAATGGACGCTGATTGGCGAGCATGCACAAGTCGTGGTTGAATGGGAACAGTTACAGTAAATATAAGCGGGATGCGGGTTTAGGCTTGCATCCTCACTAAAAAATTGCGTATACCTTAAAATAATAAAAATGAAGAAGGGGAAAATATATGCCTCCTGATTTATATCGTTTGCTGATTGCCCTGGGCATTGGGGCAATTATTGGTGCCGAACGCGAGTATCGGAGTAAATCTGCCGGCCTTCGAACCATGATTATGGTAAGTCTGAGTTCCTGTCTATTTACCATTTTGTCTTTAAAGATAGGAATAGATAGCCAAGACCGCATTGCAGCCAATATTTTGACTGGCTTGGGTTTTGTCGGGGCAGGGGTGATTTTTAAAGATGAGAACCGTATTTCTGGCATTACCACCGCGACTACGATCTGGATGACTGCTGCGCTGGGAATGGCAGCTGGGGCCGGCTATGAACTGTTAAGCCTGTTTGCTACTTTTATTGTGCTGATCGTTTTAATTTTTTTAATTTATGTTCAGGAGCATATTGAAGACCTGAGTCAAGCACGCACCTACCGAATTACTTGCCCTTATCAAATAAAGATTTTAGAGAATTATGAAGAACTGTTTAAGACCTATAAGATGAAGGTGGTTCGTAGTGTGCAACACAAAACCGAACACAGATTTAGCGGACGCTGGATTTTAATTGGTTCGGCTGAAAATCATAAAAAACTGACCGCTTATTTACTCAACGATTCCAATATTCAAGAGCTCAGCTTTTAAATAGGAGCAGCCTAAATTATAAAGAATTCACTTGAATCCGGTTTATAATAACGGTTGAAAATTTGGTGCTAAATAAAGGTAAATGATGATGACAAATGAATTAGAAATTATTGATTTAAAAGTGGGCGAAGGTAAAGAAGCGGTTAAAGGCGCACTGATTACCACGCATTATACGGGTTGGCTGGAAGATGGAACCAAGTTTGATTCATCAATTGACCGTGGTAATTATTTTGAAACCGTGATTGGTACTGGCCGTGTGATTAAAGGGTGGGATCAGGGCATTATCGGTATGAAAGTCGGTGGTAAACGTAAATTACTGGTTCCTGCACATTTGGCTTATGGTGAACGAAAAATGGGTAAAGTGATTCCTGCAAACTCAAATCTTATTTTTGAAATTGAATTATTTGACGTTAAAACCCGTGATTAAAATTTATTAATTTCTGATTAATAAACATCCTGCAAGATACAGGGATAGATCTTGCAAATACATGAAAAATTGTTTGAGTTTTCTTTTTTTATCGTTACATTAGTTAATGAACAAGCGTAATTTAAGGATGATTCGCTTTTTGGATAAGATCCATCATTTAATACATTTTTTGAAATTTTTTCTTATTACATGGGTATGCGTATTCGCGTGGCAAAAATATGCATGGGCACAGTATGATGCCGCATCTGAATCTTATTATTTACAACAACAACAATTCCTAAATCAAGTTGAGTTCACTGAAAATAGTAGTATCCCTTTAAAAGGATCATGGCAGTATTATCCTCAACAATTCATTGTCAATCCGAGCACAGTTTTGAAATCTGAAACGGTGAGTTTACCAATTTCTTTTAAACAACTGACAGGTAACAATAAAAACTACGGTACCTTTATTGGGCATTTTAAAATACCCAAACAATACATTGGACGTCGTATCGCCATTTTTATTCCCAACCAATATGGTGCTTACCGGATGTATTTGAATGGCGACTTCATACTACGTTTAGGAGAAGTAGGTAAAGACAAAATCAGTCACCGAACAGAAAATTCCCCTAAAATAGCCTTTTTCGTCCTAAAAAAAGAATATTTTACCCTAAGCATTCAAACATCCAATTTTAATCCTCTGCATGGTGGTCTAGAAAATCCGATGCGGATTGGGATTGGTACGACAATTTCTCGCCAGTTCCAGCAGCTGATGATGAGTATTGGCCTGGTATGTGGCGCAGTAATGGGCTTAAGCATATTTACGCTGATGTTTTCAATTTTTCAAGGAAAGATCGATCGTAGCAGCATCAGAGTATTTGTGTTTGGGATTTTTATCTTGTTCCTTGCCTTACATAATTTATTTTCAGCACCTTATGCCTACACTACATTTACAAATCTGAGCTGGGTTTGGGGCGTACGATTAGAATATCTGTTTACCTATTTTGCAATCGCATTTTTTCTTACTTATATGTATTTGCTCAATTGGCGTTATTTACATCCCATTGTTTATTTTGTCGCAATGTCGATATTTGTTGTTGATATTATTATTACCTTATTTACTGAACCTGAAGTTTTTGAGTATTTAGCCTTTTATAGTTTTTTATTTAGTCCGGTAGTGCTATTAAATTTTGCCTACGGTTTTTATCAAACTGTGAAATCAAAAGAAAAATATTCGACGGTTAACTTCTGGGCCGTGATTTTATTATGTACCACTTTTTTGCATGACTTTTTACTGACACTTAATTTTATTGATTCATTTAATCTGTCTTTTATTTCAACCAGTTTTTATGCCTTGCTGATTATGTTCCAGCAGTCTAAAAACTATGCACTGCATACCCATCGTATTGAACAGCTCAATAATAATTTACTCGAATTGAACAGTTCTCTAGACCAGAAAGTACAACAGCGCACCTCACAATTACACCAATTAAATGAACAGTTAGAACGACAGATTCAAATCGATGCATTAACCGGGGCATTTAACCGTCGTGCCTTGAATGCTGAAATTCAACGATTGTTTAGTTTAACTCAAAATCATTCTAGCAATACTTTGGCATTTGCCATGTTGGATGTGGATTATTTTAAAAATTATAATGATTATTATGGACACTTGAAGGGCGATATAGTTCTGAAAAACTTGGTCAACGTCATACAGCAGGCCTTACCCGCTTCAGCTTATGTGGCACGCTATGGTGGAGAGGAATTTGCAATTATTTTATATAATGTTCCGAGTGCTGTGGTTTTAAATGTATTGCAGCAGGTTTTAAATGCAGTCAGACAGGCACAAATGGAGCATTTAAATAGGCCAGATCAAAAAAAATATGTAACTTTAAGCATGGGGGTGGCATGGATGGATCAGAAACATCACTATGCCGATATTCATGAACTGATGAAAGCAGCGGATGTGCAACTCTATGCGGCAAAACATGCAGGTCGTGACCAATATAAAGCACATAATTCTTAAGAGTTTATAGCGTGAATTAAAGCAATTGAGTTTTTATTTATTCTACCGGATATCCGAGTTTTAAAGCCAAATTTTTGATAGAACGCTAAAGCGGTCTGTGTACTGTCTAGCGTAATGCGGTGCTTTTGTGCTTGAGCCTGTTCCAATACATAAAATAATAATGATTTTCCAATACCTTGTTTTTGCACTTCCGGCGCAACATAATGCAACAAAATTTTTCCATAATCACTGACCAAAATAAAACCCAGAATATGATTATTAATCACATGCACCCAACTATCGTTATAGTGCATCCATAATAAAAGTTTTTGCTGACTGATATTTTCCAGATAAACCTGTACTGCACTTTCACGACGTTGATGGTCTTCCACACAAGATCGAATACTGGCATGAATGACCTGAATAATGTCGGGTATATCTTGAATTTTGGCAGCTCTAATCATCAGAAATCATTTTATAAATTTTAGCGGCTTATTTGAATGTAATTACAGCATTTACAAAATAGGCATCTTGTTGTGTTTTTTAAGTTTTTATTTTTCATCACTGCATTGTTTTTAAGGTTCATTTCAGTTTGGTTCGATAAAAAGGCAGGTCGAAACCACTGAATCTCATACATCATAAAAAGGAAAGCATCCTAAGGATAGGAGATGGATGATGTTCAGAGAATAAAATGATTTTTGAGCACCCTTTAATGAAGACTCGCTTGCTTTCAACATTGCTTTCTACCTCTCTGTCTGTCGTTTTGTGGCAGATGCCCCATTTAGCCTGGAGTCAAACGTTAGCGCAAAACCCAACACTGACGGTGATTGGTTATCATGAAATTATCAACACTCAAAATGCCCTTATTCCTGAGTATGCGGTGAGTACCACCCAATTTCAGCAACATATCGATTGGCTGCAAAAAAATGGGTTTCACTTTATTAATGTCGATCAGCTTATTCAGGCGCATCAGGGAAAATATCGCTTACCCGCCAAACCGGTTTTATTAACGGTAGATGATGGTTATGCCTCTTTTTATCAAAATGCCTATCCCATTCTTAAAGCCAATAAAATCCCTGTGGTATTGGCTGTGGTCGGTTCATGGTTAGAGCCCAAAGAAGATCAAAGCATCGATTTTTCAGGCGAGCAGATTCAGCGTAAAGAAATGCTGTCCTGGGCAGAATTGCAACAGATGCAAAACAGTGGCTTGGTCGAAATCGCCAGTCACAGTTATAACTTGCATCGGGGAATTTTAGGTAATCCACAAGGTAATCTGGAACCTGCGGCTGTCACGCGTTTTTATGATGTTAAATCTGCAAGCTATGAGGATGATGGCCACTATCAGCAGCGTATTTTCAATGATTTAAAACAG
Organism: Acinetobacter sp.; assembly: GCA_050285325.1. Taxonomy (GTDB): domain Bacteria; phylum Pseudomonadota; class Gammaproteobacteria; order Pseudomonadales; family Moraxellaceae; genus Acinetobacter. The sequence continues at coordinate 20,570 of JBLZXS010000331.1, read as the reverse complement.
AATAACCAATTGCTGATTGCCCATGGTTTGAAATCACCCCGGGTCATGGTCTGGCCTTATGGTCACTACAATATGCAAACCGTAAAAACTGCCAAACAGTTGGGTATGCCGATTACTGTCAGTCTGGATGATGGTGCCGATTCGGCTAAAAGTTCACTGGGTCAGCTGAATCGTATTTTGATTGAAGGCAATATGACTACAGCAGATTTAGCCCGGGAAATTCAAAATCGTCAGCAACATTTGGGCGATAACAATCGTCCGCAAAAAATCATGCATATCGATCTGGATTACATTTACGACAAAGATCCAATCCAACAAGAGTGGAATCTTGATCATCTGCTGGACCGAATTGTGGCGATGAAAGTGAATACTGTGTATTTGCAGGCCTTTTCCGATCCAGATGCCAATGGCTCAGCCGATATGGTGTATTTCCCCAATCATTATTTACCGATGCGCGCAGACCTGTTTAACCGTGTCGCCTGGCAAATTCAGACCCGAACCCAAGTGGGGCGTGTGTATGCATGGATGCCATTGTTGGCGTGGGAATTACCGGAGAGTAATCCAGTGTCTAAAGATCTGGTTGAAACCCAGCAAAGCCAAGACTCAGAACATCTGAATATGGGCTATCGCCGTTTAAGTCCTTTTTCACCAGAGGCGCGAAAAACTATTAGCGGGATTTATCAGGACTTGGCCAAGTCTGTGCCTTTTAACGGTATTTTGTTCCATGACGATACCACTTTATCCGACTATGAAGATGCCAGTCCGGAGGCTTTACAAGCTTATGCGGCTATTGGCCTGCCGACAGATCTGGCCAAAATTCGTAGCAATGAGGCCGATCTGCAAAAATGGACTGCTTACAAGACCAAATACATTGATGACTTTGCCATGCAACTGGCACAAAAAGTCCGGCAGTACCAGCCATTTTTACTGACTGCACGAAATTTATATGCCCAAGTCGCGCTGAAACCTTATGCAGAAAACTGGTATTCACAGTCCTTGGAACAATCTCTCAAGCGTTATGATTTCACTGCCATTATGGCGATGCCGTATATGGAGCAGGCTGTCAATAGCGATGATTTTTATAGAGATATTGTCAGTCGCGTGAAAAAATTTCCAAATGGAATCAAAAAAACGGTTTTTGAATTGCAGGCGGTGAACTGGCGGACCAATCAAAAAATTCCTTCGGATGAGATGGCGAGCACCATCCAATCTTTATATCAACAAGGTGCAATGCACATGGCGTACTATCCAGATGATCCGATTCAAGATCATCCCAATACCCAAGTGTTACGCAAAGCCTTTGATTTGAAATCAAGCAAACTTGTTCCTTAAAGGAATTTTATATGTCAACGCTCCAGCATTTTTGGCATTCTGCTTTGCACTTTGTCTTTTATTATCCATTGTTCATGTCGTACTTATGGATGATGGGTGCACTGATTTTTTATTGGAAAGAACGACAAGATCCGCCGTTTCAGCAACCGAAGCCTCTAGCTGCTTATCCCAAAGTGGCTGTGCTGGTGCCTTGTTTTAATGAAGGTGATAACGCTGAAGAAACCTTAACGCATGCCTTGGCACTGGATTATCCAAAATTTGAAGTGATTGCAATTAATGATGGGAGCACGGATAACACCGCAACCGTCCTGGACCGATTAGCGGCACAGCATGAGAAATTACGTGTGGTGCATTTGGCGAAGAATCAGGGTAAAGCCATGGCATTACAGGCAGGAAGTTTGTTGACCGATGCGGAATATTTACTTGGCATCGATGGTGATGCCTTGCTCGATCCGCATGCAGCCACCTGGATGCTACGCCATTTTCTGCAAGATGAAACCGTTGCTGCAGTTACAGGCAATCCACGGATTCGTACCCGTTCTACCTTGATTGGACGGATTCAGGTCGGAGAGTTTTCCTCTATCGTGGGGATGATCAAACGTGCGCAACGCAGTTTTGGTCGCCTGTTTACGGTTTCTGGCGTGATCACTGCATTTCGTAAAAGTGCGGTGCATGAGGTGGGTTATTGGTCACCGGATATGCTGACTGAAGATATTGATATTACCTGGAAGCTACAACGTGCAGGCTGGAATATTCACTTTGAACCGAATGCCTTGGTCTGGATTTTAATGCCAGAAACTTTTAATGGTTTATGGAAACAGCGCTTGCGTTGGGCGATGGGTGGGGCACAAGTGCTGATTAAAAATATGGATGTACTGTTCAAACCGAAACTGAATTTTTTATGGCCATTATTGTTGGAACTGGTTCTGACGCTGGTCTGGTCTTATTTAATGCTGGTTATGGCGATGATTTGGATCATTCACTTTATCGTTCCGCTTGGAATCAGTGCCACCAGCTCACCGTTTTTACCCTATGGAACAGGCATGTTATTGGGAGCAACCTGTTTGCTTCAGTTTGCTTTAAGCAAATGGATGGATAGTCGTTATGAGCCCGGACTCGGCAAAAATTACTTCTGGATGATCTGGTATCCGTTTGTATTCTGGTTGATCACGCTTTCTAGCAGTATTGTGGCATTTCCAAAAGTGTTGTTACGGCATGAGGGTAAACGCGCACGCTGGGTCAGCCCAGACCGCGGTATGCGCAATTCAACACTTAATAATAAGGGCATCCTGAATGAAAAATAATTCTTTAATTATTGATTTACGCCGTTTCTTGCCTTGGCATAAACGCTATGCCTCCAATACTTCTACCGCAATGATGTGGGCGGTATGGTTATTGTTATGGCGTCCTTTACTGATTGTTATTGGTGTGGTGAGTTTGCAAAAACAGCATGTGATTGATCAGCTGTTTTCAGCATTTGGCTTGGGGATTGAACATGGCGTGAGTGCATTATTTGCCTGTGTGGTTGCATTACTTTTATGGTCGAATTTTATTCCGTCCAAAGTGGTAAAGAATACTTCCGCTAAAAGCATGGCAGATTATGTAAATCATTTTGATTTGCCTGTTCAGGACATTGAGCAGGGACGTCAGCAAAAAGTCAGTGTGGTTCATCATGATGATCACGGTAAAATTATTCGTATTGAATAATGAAAAGTGGTTTGAGTTAATTTTCTATAAGCTCCCGAGTGAATATTACACTCGGGATTCTTTCATTTGCTTAATGTATTTATGCGGCTGGAATAAGAATATAAGTACAATCCAGTGCATAACAAAATTAGTCCCAGAATTAAATCTGAGCCTAGTGCCTCTTGATTCAGCCATGTTCCCCACAGTGTAGCCAGTACGGGGGTGATAATCGTGATCAGCATCAGTGTGGTCGGATTTACTTTATTCAGCAGTTGATAATAACAAATCATTGCCAGTACCGATGAAAATAAAGCGCTATAAATCAGTGCAATACCGGTTTGCAATGAAGGAAGCTCTGAGGGCATATCTGACCAGAAAAAAGGCAATAAACAACAATAACCCAGCCATGACATCAGGGTTGTGCCAGTCATTTGACTGATCGGATGCAGGTTGGCAGCTACCCCACGAACTGCAAATGCAGAGAAAACATAGAGCACCATGGCAATGACTTCTAAAGCTATCCCGAGATAATTCAGGCTTATGTTTTGCGCGCTTAAACCGAATGCAAAATACAGACCGAGCATGCCGACCATTAAGCCTAGGCCCTGATAAGCATTCAACTTTTCACTTCTAAAAATATAACTTGCCACTAAGCCGGAGACCAATGGGGCCATGCCATAGATAATGGAAATAAGAGCTGAGGAAACTTTTGATGCACCCATATAGCAAAAGGTCATAGACGCAAACAAGCCCAGTGCACCTGCTGCATAGCTGAGTAAAGCCTGCGGGTGAAAGGGCAGTTTGACTTTAAAGTAAGCCTGACAGATTAAGGCCACTGGAATCGCCAAGCTAAATCGGATCAATAAACCCCACGCCCAATGAATTTCATTCACTGTCCATACGGCTGCAAGTGGTGTCAGGGACCAAATCAGCACGACAGTAAAAAATTGACCGGCTGTAGCGAAGCGTGAGGAACGAATATATGAAGCTACAACCGGTTCGGACAGTGGTGAGGGGAAGTCATTTTTATTCGATGGAAGACTCATGCGTTATTCCTTATTTTCAGGCATTAAAAAAGGTCGCTGTTGAGGCGACCTTTGGATATTTATTTTAGTGATTATTCAAAGAAATGATCACGGTACAGATTCCAAGGCACCTCATGCAAAAAGTCCACACGTCGTAAATGGGCTTTATTGACTTGGATGTCCAAAGCGAGCCAGATCACAAGCGGATATTGAGGATATGAAATGGGGAACATGAATAAAAATTCTCTGAATGAACATTTTTTATAGCATAATTTTTTAAAAATTGTATGATTTTTATCCAAATTGTTTTATATAATATAAGGATAATAATTATTTACTCGTGAGAGTGACACTATGATGAAAATACTGTTGTGGTTCTGTCTTTTCATTGGGGTTATTGCACTTTGGAAAGTATTTCTTAAAATCCATTTCAATCAACATTATGAACAATTCAAAATCAAACACTTAGCCGAGCAAAATAAATCCGCTTCTACAACGCCTATGCCCCAACTACCTCATCAGGCACGTATTGAAGAAGTAGAGGAGTATGAACAGCAATTATTTGATGATGTCTGCCAAATATTTTTTGAGCATCCTCTGGATGAACGTAATTTGAATCAAGCGATAGGGGTTCAAGAAGGTGTGTTAAGAAAAATGCCAGCCAAAACCCAAACCCAAATTCGTAAACTGGATTTGGCGGAATGGTCTATTTACTGGAATTTCTATGATCAGTCTCTGGAATATTATGTGGGACGTTACGGGGTGTTTTATACCCATGTCGACCGTTTTGGCGAGGAGCATAAATTTGAAATGAAAGATGCGCATAGCCATGCTTAACTAAAAGTCATCTGCTTGAGTATTAAAACTTTTAGCGAAAAGGATGCAATGCTACATCCGTTTAGGCAGTTTGCAATTGCGTTAAAATCCGTAGTTTGACTTGATCAAGATAGAACGGATCATCATTCAGGCGATACATTAAAATGGCGCCTTCATAATCGGCCAGACTTTGTTTGGCTAAAATTTGGGCTTGATTTTCTGTAAGCTGTATTTTAAATAACTGATAAAAAGCCATTTCCCAATCCTGAAAAATAGCACGAATTTTTTCCAGAATAGCGTTGGATTGATACAGCGCTTCCATAGAAAGCATGCCAACCAGACAGCCTTTTATCCCATAACTAAAAAACTGTGTTGCCCGTTGATGCATATAATCAAACTGTTGCGCAGCCGACATGTCAGGATTTTCACTCAGTTTAAATAAATGCTGCTTTAAATAGTGTTGGGTCATTTCCAGGACATCGATTAACAATGCGTGTTTACTGGGATAGTAATAGTAAAAAGAGGCTTTGCTGAGCCCACAGGCTTTAGCCAGTATGTCCATACTGGTGGCTGCATAACCATAGTGCTTAAATTGCAGCGCACATAGATTAAGAATTTGCTCTCGGCTGAGTTTCTGTGGACGCATTTTTTAATCTCTATCCGTTTTTTGAGCAAGTAAATGATCGAAGGTTACTAGAATTTTATCCCATATTTTTTCCGAACCTTTACGGAAATAGCCCATATGCCCAATCTGTTTAAGACCATAATCCTGTGCTGAAATATTAATAAACTGCATTGGCGCTTGAGAATAATGTTGCATAAAGGCATGCCGTGAATTGGGTAAAGCCCAGTCATCATCCAGTGCGGATACTGCATAAATAGGCGTTTTGACTTGCGCATATTGTTCAATCAAAACATGCTGTTCAGGGTCGGCAAAGAAATAGGTCGGATTTTTACACCATTTGCGCCACTGTTTATAGACGTCAACCGGTAAGTCCGCACCCATATTCAGTTTGCTCCAAGGCAAATAGCCTTTGATGGCGACCATGGGCGGGAAGATAATATTCCAGATCACCTGAACTTTGATCTTTTCTCTCAACGGCATATAGCCATGCCAGCCTGCACCTGTGCCAAAGCAGTACATGGCAGTCACTTTATGATGATTGGGAGCCAGCCCGAGTGCTTGCCCACCATATGAATGCCCCACCATAAATAACGGCAGTTGATCTTGCGCCAGATAGTCAATCGCTCCGGCTAGATCCAAAGCCCCCCAATCCAGATAAGACATTTTAAAACCCTTTAAATTCTTAGGTGCAGACTGTGCTACACCGCGATAATCAAAGGTCAGTACCTGATAGCCAAACTGGGTCATATATTCGGCAAAGCGACGATAGAATGCTTGCGGAACGCCTGTCGCACTCGATACTACAATATTGGCTTTTACGTTATGTTC
>JBLZXS010000331.1:0-14248 GCA_050285325.1 Acinetobacter sp. | reverse complement strand
GTAAAGTGTTCCCACCAGAGGATAACCATCGGTTGCCATCAATGATTGGGTACGGGCGCTAAAGTGATTATTTTGCAGCTTCTTATTTAAATGCGGCATAGCAAACTCGTTTTTATTTAATTGAATGATTAACTTTTCAATTATTGACCTTTGAATTGGGGAGCACGTCGTTGCAGCATCGCCATGACACCTTCTTTTACATCTTGAGTTTTTAACAATGGGGTGAGGTGTTGCTGTAAATTGGAAAATGCTGTTTCTGCCCCTTGTTCAGCAGCTTCTTTGGCTGAAGCAAGTGTCGCCTGTACCGCCAGGGGTGCAGCTTGAGCAATCCGTTCCGCCAGTTCAATGGCTCGATTGAGCGGAGCCTCAGTGGTAATTTCATTGATCAGGTTTAAATCCAGCGCGGTTTGGGCATCGAAGGTATCGCCCGTGAGCAAGTAGCGCATGGCTTTGGCCCAGCCTGATGCCTTTACAAAACGCACCGTTGCACCGCCAAAGGGCAGGATACCGCGTTGCACTTCCATTTGAGCAAATTGGCTATTGTCCTGAGCAATGACAATATCGGCATTCAGCATCAGCTCGATTCCTGCGGTATAGCAATAACCCTGTACTGCAACAATCACCGGTTTTTTGCGTCGCCGTCCACCGGTTCCCCATGGGTTGATCTGGGCATCCTCAAAATCAAAAACACCGCTTTCCAGTTTCGGTTGTAATTCTACCAAATCTAAACCTGCGGTAAAATGTTCGCCATGCGCGAAGATGACGGCACAGCGTAACGCAGGATGATCTTCATATTCGGTTAAAGCCAGTGATAAGTCATGAATCAGATGGCTATCAAAAGCATTTCTTTTCGTCGTCCGGTCGAGTCCAATCAGGTACAAAGACCCATGAATTTCCCGGCTGACTTTTCCTTGTTGTTGGGACATTTTTATTCTTCCAAGGTGATTGTTTTTTATATTTTTAAACGATCGTTAGAAAACTGTCAAATCTGGGCAGTCTATTATTCAATTTACATTGAAGTGACAGATCGCATTTCGAAACAGGGAGGGTGTTCGTCAGATTGTGTGGCTGAATTGGTACAATTTATCTTGCGTTCAGCGCTATTTTTTCCATAATAGCAGCACTCTTTACCTGCCTGTTTATTGCTATGTCACCTTTAGAAATTGTTGCGGTCATTATCAGTCTTATTGGGGTGACATTGACCATTAAACGGAATATGTGGTGCTGGTGGTTTAACTTTGCAGCCTTTGTTTTATATGCTTATTTATTTTATGAATTTAAGCTGTATGGCGAAACCATCTTGCAGTTCTTCTTTATGGTGGTGAACTTTTATGGTTTCTATCACTGGTTGAAGGGCAAACAGCAAGACCATGAAATCCGGATTGAACCGATTGCCAATAAAATCGTGATTTTCCAAATGCTGCTTGCAGCAGTGGGCGGTTTAATTTTTGGTTTAACCCTAAAACATTTTACCGATGCTGCGGTGCCGATGCTGGATTCACAACTGGCGGCTTTTAGTTTACTGGCCACCTATTGGACCAGTCGTAAACATATTGCCACCTGGGTATTGTGGGTTTTCGTCGATATCATTTATGTCGGCATGTTTATTTATAAAGATTTATTCCTGACGGCAGGCTTATATGCGGCATTTGTGGGATTGGCAGCCTTTGGCTGGTGGCAGTGGGAACAGGTAAAAAAGAAACAGGCCATAACCCATTTTAAGGGTGTATAAAGATATTTTATCCTGCGCTTGGATTTGAATCATATGCTGATAAATTTTATCCAACATCAATTGCAGCAATTTGATGAAATGGCAGCACGGATTCAAGCTGCACCTGAACACTATATCCAATTTGATTCAGTCTCAGATTTTTACAAAGCCGAATGGTTGAACGATTTTCCTCAAGGCACCACTTGGGCAGCGACAGGGCTGGATGATGGTGCCGACCAGTTTTATGCGATCATTGAATATAAAAGCCATTTTCTCAGTATTTCCTGTACTGAAACAATTGAAATTCGCTGTGGCGTACATGGTCAATAGTTCGGTATACAAGGTCAATGACAGGGTCACTAAAATTTAGTTAAATAAATAACCACAAAAATACGCTAGATCAGGAATGCTCTGATCGTTTAAAAGTATTCAAAACCACCAATAAAAAAACAAAGGATAGAAAGATGGCACATCGTTTTACTGTGAACTCTACAATTCAGGGTGTTTCAATTGAGCAGTTCAAAAGACTCGCGGCAGATACCAGTTTGCACGAGGCTATTTGCAGGCGTATTCCGGGTGAAAAATTAGAAATTATCGAATCTAAAATTCAGGGTGATACCTACACCTTACGCCGTGCATATAATTTAGATGTGAATATTCCCGATATTGCCAAAAAATTACTTAAAGATGCCTTTCGTTTAAAACGTACCGATATCACCAATTTAGAAGCCTTAACTTCGACTATAGAATTGGGTGCGAATCTGCCTTTGGAAGCCAACTGTGAACGATCAGTAACTGGAGATGACCGGCAAATTCACATCACATTAAACTGGCAGGTAAAAGTCAAAGTTCCTTTGGTTGCCGGTATGCTAGAAAAACATGCGGAAGGTGAGATTCGTAAATTCAGTGATTTGGAAATCCAGATTGTTGAAGATGAATTAAAGAAAAACCTCTCTGCTTAATGATGATAAAGAAGCCCTTTAATGAAGTAATGCCAGTCATTTAAGAAATTGACTGGCATTTTTTTATTTTGAATTTATCTTGAATTCATGATGTTATTTGAGATGTGGAAACGTCATTCGCAACTTGAGCAAGAACAAAGCCATGCTTTGTTTACAGCGCAAGGCAAAACTAAATTTAAAAAATACAGTTTTTGCAATTTTTCTTAATTTACGTTCGGGACAAATTTTGCGATGACGAGACTTTAAATAAATTATTTTAAAGTCTTTGTAAGATGCTTTTCTTGCAAACTCAGAATACATTTTGAGGCTTCTCATTTGGCTAATGAGAAACACTGTTTCGCAAGGAACTGAAGGATTCCATATATTTGATTTAAAAGATAAGACTCCACTGTGATAACCCAAAAGTTAAGGAGCTTAGGGTTAAACTCCTTAACTGATCAGCATTACTACAATGAGGAGCTTTTTCTTTTATTGTTATTTTATTCATGATTAATTTTCAACTGTGTTGTGCGGTGTAGAAACAGCAGAAGCAGCTAAATCCTGTTTTTCAAATTTGGCTCTATAAAGCATCGCGGTAAAGAATGAGATCAGACACACCACCCAAATGTAATACATTGCGCCAATATTGCTATAGAGGCTTAACCATTGCACCAGTGGTAAAGTAGTACCGCCTGCTATGGCATAGGCCACATTATAGGAAAAAGAAATACCCGAGAAGCGAATTTGAGCCGGAAACATTTTCACCATACTGTAAGACACCATACCGACAGTTCCGGAAAATAACCCAAGCAGCATATACAGCATGAACACGGTTGAAGCTTGAACATGACCTAAGCTGTTATAGAAAATACCCGCAATGATCGCCACAGCGAGTGAGCCGAATAAAATTACTTTGCCTGCACCAAAACGGTCAGCCAACAGTCCTGCCAAAATACAACCCAGCATTTGCATGACAATTGCCGCGCTTTGCATTTTAAAGGCATCCGCACGTTCAAAGCCGAAAGCACCTACCAACAGGTTTGGCATGGCTAAAATCAGAACCACTACGCAAGCGGTCAGGAACCAGGTAAATAACATGCCAATCACCACCGCGGTTTTATGTTCTGCTAAAACCTGTTTCACCGGCATTTCTTTAGAAAGCTCTTTACGTTGCTGCATGGCTTTAAATACCGGGGTTTCTTTTAAATAGCTACGCAAATAAAGCGCAATTAAACCAAAAACTCCCCCCACAATAAATGGAATTCGCCATGCCCAGTCATGAATTTCTGTTTCTGAAAACTTGATGGAAATAAACAAGGACATCAATGCACCGAGTAAAATTCCTAAAGACAGACCTGCGGTCAGCAGGCCATTGGCAAAACCAATTTTCTTTGCGGGCACATGTTCAGAAACAAAGGTCCAAGCTGCAGGAATTTCCCCGCCAATGGCAATACCTTGGACTACACGCATCAGCAATAACAATAACGGTGCAGCATAACCAATGCTTTCAAAGGTCGGCATTACTCCAATCATTAAAGTGGGCAATGCCATTAGTAAAATGGACAGACTGAATAAGCGTTTACGTCCAACCAGGTCACCAAAATGTGCCATGACGACGCCACCGAGTGGGCGGAAGAAGTAACCTGCGGCAAAAATACCGTAAGTGTTCAGCATCGCCCAGAAAGGACTTAAACCACTGGGGAAAAACAGTTCAGAAATAATTTTGGCGTAAAAAACATAAATAACAAAGTCGTAGAATTCCAGTGCACCACCGAGGGAGGAAAGTCCGAGGGTACGTTTATCTTCATTGCTTAGACGTGCAGGAGCTTCCGTGCTATTGGTGTGGGTCATTGCATATACAGATAGTGGTAAAGTTTTGAGTTTAATCAATTGCTATATATATGAAAAATCAATCTTTCTTTGGCACACGACAACTTAAATTTATGAATAATAAATTGGGATTTATTTTAATATTAGAGTCTGATGAAGTAGGGCAGAATCGAAAGGAAGATTCCGATAATTGTGAGCATCGTGGTGTTTTCCACAAAATAGGGGAAGATCATCAGAACCAGACCGCAAATCAAGGGCACAGTAACTTTTTGCTTTTTTCCATACAGGAAATAGCCTAAGCCTATAGAGCTAAATAGAACACCAAGCAGAAGTTGAGTTGTCGTCATTTTTTTATTAATGAAAAATTTTAAAAAGTTATAACACAGTAAAATTAAAATGGGCTTAAAAATTATGTTTAAGCGTCATTGACTGAGGTGTGCATGAAAAGTGAAATATAAGTATTAAAAACTGAATATGAAAGTCTTATTTTTCGCGCTAAGATTTATATAAAATCTGTGAATTAAAATAATATGGAGCTGAGCGAAGCCAGGAGTAACTCTATGAGTACGATTTTAACTGTCGCGCAGCGCGGCGAAACCATTTTGACTTTAACAGCAGCTGAAGTTACAGCGTCTGAGCTGAATAGTGACTGGTTAAATCAACTTGCTCTAGCCATGCAGGCCACCATGATGCAGCGCAATGGGGTCGGTATTGCCGCTCCACAAGTTTATGTCTCAAAACGGATCATTATTGTCGCTTCACGTGCTAACCCGCGTTACCCTGATGCGCCTGAAATGGATGCGGTAGTGATGGTAAATCCTGAAATTTTAGAAAAATCAGATACCACTATTTTAGGTGAAGAGGGGTGTTTAAGTGTGCCGGATGAGCGTGGGCTGGTTACCCGGGCGGAAACGATTAAAGTGCGTTATTTAACGCTGCAAGGGGAAGTAGTAGAAACGGTTTATACCGGTTTTCCTGCAAGAATTGTTCAGCATGAAGTAGATCACTTGAATGGATTATTGTTTATTCAGCGGATATAAATCTTCATTGTTTGTTTTTTGTGCTATAAAGGTAAGGTAATAAAAAATTTACAAATTATAAATATAGTAATTAAGTCTATGAAATTTTTAATAAAAATACATACACTGATATTTTATTATTGGGGCAGATTTAGATTTCACTTACTCGAATCAGATAATTTAATTCTTAACTGGCCTAATTTTGATAAAGGGGTGTTACTGCTGATTTTTGGTGCCTTATGCCAAGTCAGTGCAATTAAGTGGTATCTGTTTAGTTATTTCTCAGAAGAAAATCGAATATGGATTAATCCTGACTTTTTTTTAGTTCGTATGACCACCGTAGCTATTACCTTAGTCATTTTTATGGTTTTAGCGATATTCAGCTTCCGATATAAAAGAAATAAGAAATTCCGTAAATTTATTTCTTATTTTTCACCCATATTCTTTGGGAGCGTGATGATTTATGCAGGCTATACCGTCGGTATTTATAGCCCTGCGACCATTGCGGGTTTTGTAAATATTGTGCTGATTGGCTTGGTATTCTATTCACGAGAAATTATCTACAGTATTGCAATTCCTGCATTTATTTTTACTGTCATTATCAGTTATCTAACTTTTAATGGGGTAATTCGCTATGCCCCTGTATTTAGTGATGCATTAACGCATGGCGAGTTCTATCATAATAAATTCTGGATCGGAAGTATGGCTGAAGTCTATCTGCCGATCTTGCTGGTTTCGATTTTGTTTTTTGAAATTTTGCTTTCGCAATGGCGCCGCCGTGAAAAAATTATTAAAAAAATGAGCCACACCGATGTGCTGACGAATGTGTTTAATCGTCGTTATATTGGTGAACAGCTCAGCACTTTAGAACGCAAAAAAAAGACTGGCTATGCGGTCATTTTACTGGATTTGGATCATTTCAAACTCATTAATGACCAATATGGTCATGAAGTGGGAGATACTGTTTTACAACGGGTCGCTGTAATTTTATGCGGCACTACCCGGGAACAGGATATCGTCGGTCGTTTTGGTGGCGAAGAATTTATTCTGATTTTAACAGAGCAAAATTTGCAGCAAGCAATTGAAGTTGCGGAGCGTTGCCGTAAAATAATTGAGCAGGAAAAAATTCCGTTAGAAACTGGAGATATTTTAAATATGAGTGCCAGTTTTGGTGTCGCCTTATCTGAAAGCCATTTAAATAAAGAACAGACCATTCGTATGGCAGATCGGGCCTTATATTTGGCTAAACGGCAGGGTAGAAATCAGGTAAGAAACTATCTGGAATTAAACTTAGACCCTGCTATTTAAAGATGGACTTCTTGGGATTGCTGTCATGGAACAAATCCAATTTTCTTTAGGTAGAGATGCTGTCCAATTTGACGTTAATGGACAGCCGTTTAAAGTTGCTAAAGGTTTAAATGATATCCAGTCAGAAAGTATTCGATATAAAAAGCTAGATGCTTTGGCTTTAGAAAATATGATTGATAGGGTTGAGGAAATACTGGAACAGCTTAAATTTGATTATAAAATTCAGCGGGTAGCGAACACTTCTGATGAATTCATGCAACAGTTATCAGAACTGTTTTTTAACAATGAAACAGTCATAGACCGAATAAATCTTGAACATGCCTTTAATGAATTTGTCGAACATACCGAATATTATGTACAGCAGCTCAGGAGCGAGCATTTTTATCTATTTGTGTATTTCGTTTTTATACGGGAAATGATGCACCATTGGAATGTGGTGGAGATAAGAGTGGGTAAATTAGCAAAAGTATTTCATTAAAAATAACATCTCCCTTGCGGCGAAATATTCTTCATCTTTTGATGGAAAGATAATCCCCTGATTAAAGTTATGTGGACATTGAATTAGAGCCGGAATAAAAAAACACCGAAATCAATCCGGTGCTTTTTTGATAGAGGCTTTTCAATGGATGCTTTTCAAGCGTTATTTAATATGTTCCGCAATATCGGTAAAGATCACGCCTAATCCATGTGCCCCTGCATCTGGATAGCCTAAGCTGCGGTTGCCGACTGTTCCGGCACGCCCCATACGCGCTACGATGTCTTTTGTTGATTCTGCACCTTGAACGGCAGCTTGCGCACCTAAGATAAAGTTTTCTTTAAAGGTTTTATCTGTATTTGCAGACCACGAATCGGCACAAGGAACCAATGCATCGATTAAGGTTTTGTCGCCAACGACAGCGCCCCGACCAAATGAGCGCTCACCTGTGGTTTGAATGCCTTTAACAGCGTCTTGTAGCAAGGCAGCAAAGTCGGCAACCGATAGTGTTTGTTTGCCTTTAATTGACTTGCTTGCTGCACGGAAGGCTGCGCCCCAAATTGGACCTGAAGCTCCACCACAATATTCCATAATGATCATGGAACAGTTGAGTAAAAAGTCATCCATGAGTTCAGCTTGCAAAAGCTCGTTCCATTGACGTTTGAGCTGTTTAAAGCCTTTGGCAACACTCATACCGAAGTCACCATCACCCGCATGGGCGTCCAGCTCACAAAATGGCACTTCATTTTTAATGATGCAGGCACTCATCACATCGATTACATAACGCATATTTTGAATGGTAAATTGTTCATTCAAGATTTCGGCATGTTCTGCATGCGTTTCAATATCTACATTTAATGCACGTTCTGCTGTTGAATCGTTGGTCGCAAACTCAATGGCTAAGGCAGTAGAACCGTCCATTTTAAAGGCCGGGGTATTGGCTTCTGCATCTAAATAGGTTTTAAGTTCATCATCCAAAGCAAGTAAAGATACTGATGCACCTGCCATGTCGATACTGGTCATATAGTTACCGACAAAGGTGCGGTAAATCTGAATACCTTTGTTTGCCAAATGTTGGCAGACGTCTTGGTTGAACAGATACAGTTCTTGTGTCGGTGTTGCACCAAAGCCGTTAATAAGCACTGCAACTTCTGTTAAATCAGGACGATCTAAAAATAAGTCATCGACGATGCGCTGCGCCAATTCATTGGAAGGCAGGATTTTTTCACGGCGGATGCCCGGTTCACCATGAATGCCCACGCCATATTCCATTTCATCATCAGCCAATGTAAAGGTGGGTGTTCCTTTGGCAGGCACGGTACATGAGTTGAAGGCAAAGCCTAAGCTGGTGACATTGTCTGCGGCTTTTTGCGCGATTTCTTTGACACGTGCTAAGTCATAGCCTTTTGATGCGGCTGCACCAGCAATTTTATGCACGAATACCGTACCGGCAACCCCACGACGACCCACAGTGTATAAGCTGTCTTTGACTGCAATATCATCGGCAACTTTGACGTAATCGACTTGAATGCCATCATCGACAGCAAGTGCAGCACCATTCTGGAAATTCATCATATCGCCAGAATAGTTTTTGATGATCATCAGTACGCCTTTTTCAGTCGCAACTTGCTGTAAGGCTTTATAGACCTGAATTTGGGAAGGGGAAGCAAATACATCACCGCAAACCGCGGCATCCAGCATGCCTTGACCTACAAATCCTGCATGTGCAGGCTCATGACCGCTGCCACCGCCACTGATTAAAGCCACATTTTGGTGTTTTGTTTTACGTGAAATAATTTTAGATGATTCATTGAATGCGAGTTCAGGGTGTGCCAGAACAAAACCTTTGCACATTTCGACAACGATGTTTTCAGCACCGTTCATTAATTTTTTCATTGAAACACCAACAAGCATTTATAAGGGAGAAGAATAAATATTTCGTATTATATAATCATTTAATCTAATAAAGCTTATCTAAAAAATAAGGTTTGAAACTGTATACAAGGGGATTCTTGATTGATAGGTTAGAAAAGGGGCGGTTTTTTTCAGTACACTCATTTATAAATTTCGAATCTCTCCCAACTTCCTTTGAAAAAGGGAGGAGTTGTCACGTAATTGAATTGAAACGCGAAAGTACCCCTGTGAAAAGAGGGATTTAGGACGTAAAAAACCCTCACTTGGAGGGTTTTTTATATCTTAAAAGACTCAGATATCAATCGAATCATCTAAATTTGGCATCAACCAGCGCTTCGCTTCATCCATCGACCAGCCTTTACGCGCGGCATAACTGTCTAACTGATCCTGCGCAATCTTACCAACATTAAAGTATTCAGATTGCGGGTTGCTGTAATAGAAACCACTGACACTTGAAGGTGGCCACATTGCAAAACTAGAGGTCAGTTCTGTACCAATCGCATTGGTAGAATCTAACCAGTTAAACAAAGTCGCTTTTTCAGAATGTTCAGGACAAGCAGGGTAACCCGGTGCAGGACGAATCCCGACATACTTCTCTTTAATCAGGTCATCATTTGACAACTGTTCAGAAGCTTGATAACCCCAGAACTCTTTACGAATACGTTCATGCAAATGCTCAGCAAAGGCTTCTGCAAAACGGTCACCTAAAGACTGTGCCAAAATTGCAGAATAATCATCACCTTTGGCTTTATATTCATGCGCCATTTCTTCCGCACCAAAAATTGATACCGTGAAGCCACCCAAGTAGTCTTCTAGCTTAGTATCTTCAGGGGCAATGAAATCTGCCAATGAGAAGTTCGGTTTACCTGAAACTTTGTCAGACTGCTGACGGGTATGCTCAAACTTGTGTGTTGCAGTTTGATTTTCATCGTAAATCGAAACGGTATCTGCACCGGTACGTTTTGCAGGAGCAAGACTGAATACGGCACGTGCATCAAAACGCTTGTTTTCTACGATATCTTTCAACATGATCTGTGCTTGTTCGTACAAATCAGTCGCTGCTTCACCGACCACTTCATCCGTCAGAATCGCAGGGAACTTACCCGCCAAACTCCATGAAATAAAGAATGGTGTCCAGTCAAAATACGGCACCAAAGTTTCAAGCGGGTAATTTTTCAGAACCTGCTGACCAAGCACATTTGGCTTAGGCGGAACATAGTTCGCCCAGTCAATTTTCACGCCATTGGCAATTGAATCTGTATAAGACAGTTTTGCCGCTTTCGGTTGCTTGTTGGCTATACGTTCACGCACTTTGGCATATTCTTCACGGTAGCCTTTAATGAACTCAGGTTTCATTTCAGGTGAAAGCAGGGAAGTTGCAACACCGACTGCACGTGAAGCATCGGCTACATAAATGACTGCATCGTTGGAATATTGCGGATCAATTTTCACTGCGGTATGTGCTTTAGATGTGGTTGCACCACCAATCATCAGTGGAACATGGAAACCTTTACGCTGCATTTCTTTGGCAACAAAGACCATTTCGTCTAATGACGGTGTAATCAAACCAGACAAACCAATAATATCGACTTTTTCATCAATCGCAGTCTGCAGGATTTTTTCCGCAGGCACCATCACGCCAAGGTCGACAATGTCGTAACCGTTACAACCGAGCACTACGCCGACAATATTTTTACCAATATCGTGTACGTCGCCTTTAACCGTCGCCATCAGGATTTTACCTTTGGTCTGACCCTCGGTTTTTTCCGCTTCAATGTACGGGTTCAACCAAGCCACGGCCTGTTTCATTACACGTGCCGATTTCACCACTTGCGGCAGGAACATTTTACCTGCACCGAACAAGTCACCGACCACGTTCATGCCGGACATGAGCGGACCTTCAATCACATCTAAAGGACGGGTAGCTTTTAAACGTGCTTCTTCAGTGTCGATATCAATATAAGCGGTGATGCCTTTAACCAAGGCATATTCAAGACGCTTTTCAACTGACTCTTCACGCCATTCCAGGTTTTCAGCTTCGCGCTGCGCACCACCTTTGCCACGGTATTGTTCCGCAACTTCAAGCAATTTCTCAGTGGCATCCTGACCGCTTTCACCTTGGTTTTGGTTCAGAACAACGTCTTCAACTGCAGCTTTTAATTCAGCAGGAATGTCATCATATATTGCCAACTGACCGGCATTCACAATCCCCATGGTCATGCCTTGTTGAATGGCATGATAAAGGAACACGGCATGAATCGCTTCACGAACCGGTTCGTTACCACGGAAAGAGAACGATACGTTGGATACACCACCAGAAATCATGGCATGCGGAAGGTTCTGCTTAATCCAGCCGGTTGCTTCAATAAAATCGACTGCATAGTTATTGTGTTCTTCAATACCTGTAGCAATGGCAAATACGTTCGGGTCAAAAATGATGTCTTCAGCAGGGAAGCCCACTTCATTGACCAAAATATCATACGAACGTTTGCAGATTTCACGCTTACGTGCCGCTGTATCGGCCTGACCATCTTCATCAAATGCCATCACAATGACTGCAGCACCATACTGACGGCAAAGGCGCGCTTTTTCGACAAACTCGTCATAACCTTCTTTTAAGGAAATTGAGTTCACCACGGCTTTACCTTGTACGCATTTCAAGCCGGCTTCAATAATTTCCCATTTTGATGAGTCAATCATGAGCGGTACGCGAGAAATATCAGGTTCAGAGGCAATCAGATTCAGGAATTTCACCATTGCTGCTTGCGAGTCCAGCATGCCTTCATCCATGTTGATGTCGACAATCTGTGCGCCACCTTGCACTTGATCCAAAGCCACTTCCAAAGCTTCGGTATAGTTTTCTTCACGAATCAAACGGGCGAATTTTTTTGAACCGGTCACATTGGTACGTTCACCGACGTTTACAAACAAGGAATCTTTGGTGATGTTAAATGGTTCTAAACCTGAAAGACGGCAAGCGGGTTCAATGTCAGGAATCTGACGCGGTTTAATGTCTTTGACTGCATTATAAATGGCACGGATATGATCTGGCGTGGTACCACAGCAACCACCGGTAATATTGATTAAGCCGCTTTCTGCAAATTCTTTAAGGAATGCTGCCGTTTGTTCAGGGGTTTCATCATAACCACCAAATGCATTGGGTAAACCTGCATTGGGATGCGCGGAAATAAACACATCAGCGACATCACCCACAGTTTTGACGTGTGGGCGCATCGCATCTGCACCCAGGGCACAGTTAAAACCAACCGAAAGCAAATCACCATGACGAACCGAGTTCCAGAATGCTTCAGCGGTTTGACCGGTTAAGGTACGGCCTGAAGCATCGGTAATGGTACCGGAAATCATCAACGGCAATTCATAACCTAACTGGTTAAATACTTCTTTCACTGCAAAAATCGCTGCTTTACAGTTCAGTGTATCGAATACCGTTTCAATCAGCAGAATATCTGCGCCGCCTTCAATTAAGGCATGTGCAGCTTCAATATAGTTATCGACCAATTCATCAAAAGTAATGTTACGAAAAGCCGGGTCATTGACATTCGGTGAGATCGAACAGGTACGAGATGTCGGGCCAAGCACACCAGCAACAAAACGTGGTTTGTCTGGTGTTGAATATTTTTTACATGCTTCTTTGGCAATACGCGCAGCTTCGACGTTGATTTCGTGAACCAGATCTTCCATGTGGTAGTCAGACATTGAAACACGTGTGCCATTGAAGCTGTTGGTTTCAATAATGTCGGCGCCTGCATCGAGGTAAGCTTCATGAATGCCTTGAATAATCTGCGGCTGAGTAAGGACTAAAAGGTCATTGTTGCCTTTTAAGTCAGATGCCCAGTCAGCAAAACGCTCACCACGATAATCCGCTTCTTCTAGTTTATGGCGTTGAATCATGGTACCCATAGCACCATCAATAATCAGGATGCGTTTGGCGAGAAGCTCTTTCAGGGTGGCAAGCGTGGACATAAATAACCCCAATCCGATGGAATACAAAATGGGCATCATTTTAGCAGAATTAGATTGCCTTTGAGGAATATTCAGCCGACTTAGTCAAGTACAGCTTAAAATAAGCCCATTTGTGCCGAATTTTTCATCGAATTGAAATATCAGCAGCCTATGATCAACTGCAGATAATGACAAGCTGAGTAATTTAATTATTAGAAATATCTTTTATAGAAGTATTCCTGCATTTTGAAATATTGAGGCACAAACTATTTTTAGCTTTAAATAATGCAAAGTGATGGATTTAAAACAGTTCGGCTCATCAAGATAAAGTTGAATGAGTTAAATTAAGCCAATTATTGAAATTTGGCTTTATATGACACCCTTTTGTCATATAATTGTCACAATTAAATTGAACAATAAGGGGATTTTATTATCCCCTTGAACCGTCTGCATGAATTCTAATATTCCTCCCGTCCAAGATCAGGTGCCATCAGCACCAGCAAAATCGACGAATGTGCATGTTGCTACGCCGAAATTTTTTATGCCGGTGTTTCTCACGGTTATTATTTCTACTTTGGTGTACATCGGCTTTCAACTTTCAGCTGATTTGTCACATGTCCCGACATTAAGTTTATATTCCGTTATTCTTTTAGCGACTGCGTTATTAATTGCTTTAGGCTTTGAATTTGTTAATGGTTTTCATGACACTGCCAATGCGGTAGCGACAGTCATCTATACCAATGCTTTATCTGCCCCTGTTGCTGTGATGTGGGCAGGCTTTTGTAATTTCCTTGGAGTGATGGTGGCAAGTGGGGCAGTAGCCTACGGCATCATTGCTTTATTGCCTGTCGAACTGATTATGAACGTCGGTTCTGGTGCAGGTTTTGCCATGGTTTTTGCCATGCTGATTGCCGCAATTCTGTGGAATTTGGGTACCTGGTTCTTGGGTATTCCAGCATCTAGTTCACATACCTTAATCGGTTCGATTTTAGGTGTGGGCATTATGAACTACCTCCTGCACATGGGTAATGGTGCCAGTGGTGTAGACATGGATCAGGTGATTAAAGTCGGTAAGGCCTTGTTGTTT
>JBLZXS010000330.1:0-4024 GCA_050285325.1 Acinetobacter sp. | reverse complement strand
AAATCATAGTGCTGTAATAGGCTTTACTTATTTGGTGTTTTTTACCATAATCCCTCTATCACGTCGTATTACATTGAAATAATGTGATCATGATCTGATTCTCCATGAACAATTTTTGTTTTATATGCCCAGCTTTCCCCAAGGTTGGGCTTTTTTTTGCCTGAGCTCAGTGTGCTTTAAATGAATCCTCATATTCAATAAAGAAACTATCCAGATATTCGCTCCTCATTTAAATCCAAACAAGATTAATTTTTCTTTTCCATAACACTTATTGCCAAGTTGAATGCTTTTAAAAGCCTATTCGGAAATATTGCCACTATTATTGCCCCATTTAAGTGCAAAAATAACTTAAATTTCATCTTGAGGAATAATTTTAGGCAATAAAAAACCCCAGTTTTCAAAGAAACTGAGGTTTTTTAGCCAAAAATCTCGGGAAAATTAAAAATCCTGCTGAGGAATGATTTTAACCTGCCCTAATGCGGTGCATTATGCACTTAATTGTGGCATGTGTAAATATTTTCTTACAACTGTAGTAGAAATATTTTTAAATGTGCGTAATTGATACAAAATCAAGCAATGAAATTTGATAAAAAATAAACAGTTTATTTTCTCGGGATTTAAAAATGAAACAAGGATTGTTTTACTTGGGCTGCGCAATGGTTTTTATGCAATTAACTGCTTGTCAGATGGGAAAAGATCACAGTTTAAATCCCTCCATATTGAAACCGGTCTCCGAAACTACAGCAGGGCGATCAGCTGAGATTGCCACACTTTTAAATCAGGCCAACACACAAGCTGTTTTTATTACTTACGATGGACATCAGTTCAAGCATTATGGAAATACTTTAACACGCGCCAATTATCCTTATATCCCAGCGTCAACCTTTAAGATGTTAAATGCATTGATTGGTTTGCAGCATCATAAAGTGAATACCACTGAAGTGTTTAAATGGGATGGGCAGAAACGTAGTTTTGCTGCATGGGAAAAAGACATGACTTTGGCACAGGCAATGCAGGCTTCCGCAGTTCCGGTTTATCAGCAACTGGCTAGACGAATCGGGTTAGATCTAATGCAACAGGAAATTCGTCGGGTTGGTTTTGGCAATCAAAACATTGGACAACAGGTGGATAATTTTTGGCTGGTGGGTCCTCTGAAAATTACCCCTGAACAGGAAGCGAAATTTGCCTATCAGCTGGCAACAGAACAATTACCTTTTGATAACTCGGTGCAAAAACAAGTCAAAGAGATGCTCTTTATAGAGCGTCGTGGTGATACAAAATTATATGCAAAAAGTGGTTGGGGAATGGATGTGCAACCACAAGTGGGCTGGTATACCGGCTGGGTTGAACAGCCAAATGGCAAAATTACCGCTTTTGTTTTAAATCTAGAGATGCATGAAAATGATGAGGTTGGCGAGCGCAAACAACTCAGTTTAGATATTTTAGATAAACTGGGTTTGTTCTTCTATCTTAATTAGTCGCAAATAGATGAAAAATCAAAATTTAAAAATAATATATAAATATGGTCTCTTATCATAAAATATTATAAGTGTTTGATAAGAGGTATAAATTTAATAAAAATGGTTAAATTTTGTCTATTAAATATTAAAATAATGTAATATATACGATTGTATTGTAAGCATAACCTGATGATGATTAGCCAGTTATTTTTGTGTGGAGCGTATTAATCTATGTACAAATTACGTTCTAAGCATATTAGTCAGCGGCTTTTTTTGTCGATGATCATCATCATCCTGTCATTACTTTTCCTTTCTGTGCCTTTAATTGTCAGTAGTTATCAGAGCTATCAAACAGCAAATCGAGCCTTAACTGAAATTTCTGCGCTGCGTGCAGTTGCCGATTTAGCCAATAAAATTTCACGTGAAAGAGCACCTGCGAATAAGGTGATGTCGAGTAGCGCTGATGAATTAGCGACAAATCTACAAGAGCTGTATGCCTATCGAAAAGAAGTCGATTTACAGCTTGAGCAGACTTTAACGATTTTAAATACAGCCGGATTTTCTGCTCCCTTACCCGCATTATCTGCCAATTTAAAAGTCACTTTACTGCAAGGTCGTCAAGCAGTAGATGATTATGCTGCTTTACCATGGTCTGAACGTACTTCAAAGCAGCTGGATAATGCGATTAAGCAGATGTTCACGGCATGGGATAGTTGTCGTAAGGTATTAAAAAATGTATTGGTACAATCAGAAGCTAAAAGAACTTCTGTTTCTGAGTACTACACGCTGATTTTAATTCTGGCAGATTTACGTGATCAGGCAGGGCGAGTTGCATCCAATCTCATGGCCTCGGTGACTTTTGCAGAAAAAATACCTGAAGAAAATTTGGCTCGTTCATTACAAACTCAGCATCAGGTAAAGTATTTATGGGCTTTGGTCAATACCATACAGCCTGAGCAAGATAAGACCCCGGAATATCTGGCTTTACATCAGCAAGTGAAAACGCAATTTTTAGATCAAGGGATTCCCATCATTACTCGCCTGATTGATGAAAGTATGCATCATCAGCGTTATTCATTAAGCGGTACACAATTAACAGAGTCGATCGTCGACAAATTTGCCACAGTGGTAAATTTGCAAAGCTATCTTTTAGATTACAGTGTGAGGGTTGCAGAAAAAGATAAGCAAGAAGCACAGCAAAAATTGATTTTAACTGTATTGGTCGCACTGATTTGTTTGGTGACGGCATTTTTCACCATGATTTATGCCCGAAATGGGGTGTTTAAGCCTTTAATGAAAGCCAAAAATACTATTCTTCGTTTGGCACAGCATAAAGTTATAGATTATGAGAATGAAGATTCTTCTGCTGATCCGGGCACTTTATTGGATGCAATTAAAAAGTTGAAAAGCGTGCTACAACAAAGGGATGCTTTAGAGTTTCAGCTGAGAAATATTGCCAATACAGATATGTTGACGGGCGTATCCAACCGCTTGGCTTTGGATGAATATATTAAATATGTGGAAAAGAAACCTGAAAAATTTAATCAAACTGGCTTAATTATTTTTGATATTGATGATTTTAAGCAGGTAAATGATACGTTTGGGCATATTGTCGGCGATGAAGTTATTAGGCTAGTCGCGGAAAAATTACAATTTAATGTACGTACTTCGGATTTGATCGTGCGTTATGGTGGTGATGAATTTTTGATATTAATTGAGGAGGCTGATTTTCAGGATGCTTGGGTAGTTGCGAATAAAATTCTTAAAGAAATTGGCAGTTCTGAACTGTACATTGCCGAGATCAATCAGAATATCCAGATTTCAGTGAGTGCGGGTGTGGCAGTTGGTGCGGCATCGTGGATGGCGCTATTAGAAAAAGCCGACAAGTCTTTATTTCAGGCCAAAGAAAATGGCAAAAATAAAGTGGCAGGGTGATAGTGTATCCCCTTCTTTTAAGAGTTTTAGGAAATTTATGCATTACAAAGAAAAAAGAACACGGCTTCAGCAATTACTAGAAAATAATATCAAACAAGAAAAAATAGGAACAGCGATTGCGATTACTGGGGCATGGGGTGTCGGTAAGACTTTTTTCTGGAATAGTTTCTTAGATGAACAACGTTCAGAAGAACGTATTTATAAAAAAGATAATGTATTTAATAGAAAATATGCATATGTATCTTTATTTGGATTGGAATCTCTTGGTGATCTTAAGACACAAATTTACAGCAGTATTGAAAGTCATCACTCTACTGTTGAAATTCCAAAGTGGGTTAGAGGGTTGCCTTCGATTTTTAAGGATACAAAAGTTTCTCAATTTGGTATCAGTGCTCCAGCAAAATTATTTGATAACTTAATGTTTAGCCAAGTCAAAGATGCAATTATTTGTTTTGATGATTTTGAACGTATGTCCAAAAAATTGGATATTAAAGATGTTATGGGGTTAGCAAACTATCTAAAGTTAGAAAAGAATTGTCAGGTGATTTTGATTTTAGATGAGTTAAAAACACAAGAAGAAAATAAAAATAAATATTCTGAATACAAAGAAAAACTTATAGATGAAGAAA
>JBLZXS010000329.1:0-5686 GCA_050285325.1 Acinetobacter sp. | reverse complement strand
TTACGACATGCTGAGAATTGAGGACGATCTTCAGTTGGAAGTTTGATTTGACCAGAGGGGCGAACAATGTCAGTACCACTCACAATCACAGAGCTGGCACGACCGTTATAACCGACTGGAAGTTCTGACCAGTTGGTTAAAAGTGCATTTTTAGGATCACGGAACATACAACCGACGTTGGTGGCATGTTCTTTAGACGAATAGAAATCGGTATAACCTGGAATATGTACCGGTAAATGCAGCGTCACATCTGTTTGTTTAAAGAAAACATGTTCACGCAATGCTGCATGGTCACGTAATTCAGCATTCTCCGCTGAAAGTAGGTTTTGCAGTTCTGTACGGACTTTTGACCAGTTGGTTTTTCCGGATTCAATGAACTTATTTAAGGTAGGTTGATTGAAATAAGTTTCGTCTTGATGGATTTTCAAGAAGCCATTCGCCTCAAGAGCAGCAAGATCAACCACCCATTCACCCAATGCGACCCCGATACGGCGCTTACCATCTTGGGTTTCACTAAAGACACCAAAAGGTAAGTTCTGGATGGGGAAATCCGAATCTTGTGCGACCTCAATAAATGATTTTAATTGACCTGTCATGTAAACGTTCCTTGTATCGAAAGGGAGTAATGTCCGGATATTGCTTTACTCATCGAGTTTTAAAAATTATCGACCTAACTCAGACTTTGGTTTTAAATGTTTTAATTTAAATTTTCATTTAAAAAACAAATGATTAATATAATTAAAAAAACTTATCTAACGTATTTCTAAGCTGTCTTGATTTTTGCTATTCATCTCATCATACTTATTTTATAAAATTACGCAATAAATAATTTAATTATGTATATCGTAATTTATTTAGATTTTAGAGGGTCAAAAGAAAAAATCAAGCTCAAATCAAAAACCATTTTTCTTGGGTAATGCTTTGAAATTGAGTAGCTTCGAGTAGAATGCTGGTCATTGCAGTTAAGAGTTTGAAAACCAATGTCAGAAGAAAAAACACAAGCTGGGGTTCAATCTTTAGAAGTTGGATTGACAGTCCTGGATGCGCTGATAGCCCATCGAACCCCCATGATGCTGAAAGAACTTGCTGAAAATTTATCAATGCATCCTGCAAAAGTTCATCGTTATGTGGTGAGTCTGGTTCGAATGAATTATGCCAAACAACTGGATGATGGACGATATGCACTGGGGGAACAGGCATGGCGTTTAGGTTTAAGTTGCATTCAGCGAACCGATACCATTCAGGCAGCTCAACCGATGATTTACGATTTGCATCGCAAGATTGATTGCGGTTTACAAATCAGTAAATGGACATCACAGGGACCATTGATCGTGCAATGGATTGAACCGAATCAACAGGTTTCGGTCATTACGCGCGTCGGTTCAATTATGCCATTGCTGAATTCGGCAACAGGTCGTGTATATGCGGCATTTATGGCAGAAGGTATTGTTCGACCATTGATGGAGCTTGAATGGCAACAGAAACAGGCGCTCAATCAACAGGTTTATCCTGCCAATTGGGACGAGTTTCTGGAATTGAAACAGAGCATCATCAAGCAAGGTGCTGCAACAGTTTCAGGAGATATGTTGGTAGGGGTAAATGCAATCTGCGTACCAATTTTTAATGTCCATGGCGAGATTGAGTTTAGTATTGCAGCACTGGGGAGTGAATTGCATCTTCCTATTGATTTTAATCATGAGAGGGTTAAAGCGTTGAAGGAAACCGCAGAAGCCTTAACTGGTTATATTAGCAAAGGTTAAATCTTAAATCTGGCTATCTGTATTTTCTCCTTGAGTCGTGTAGTCAGCTTGTAAGGAAACAGGGGAAAGCACAATGAATAACTCGGATAAGCTTTTTTATATTTAGGAGGCGTTCAATGGTTATATTAGACCCAGTCATTGAACCGATTCTTACGGCATTCTGTGTTCAAATAAATGAGCCCACTAAAAAGTAGGCTCGTTTATTTATCCTTCATCAGGAATTATTTTGTATGCTTTACAACCAGTACAGGAATATGACTGGCGGTCAAAATCTCTTGTGCAATACTGCCAATGAAGGTCTTTTTCAAACCAGTCCGGCCATGTGATCCAACCACAATCAAATCAGCCTTTAATTCATCAGCAAGTTCAGCAATCGCCTCACTGGGGGATTGCTTGCTAAGAAGTGTAGTGTTGGTTTCAATACCGGCATTAGAAAATTTAAGTCCAAGCTCAGCCAGGATATTTTTGGCATGTGCTTTGGCTTCCATAAAATAATCAGTAACGCCGGGAACATTTTTATAAAAACTGACACTGGTTAAAGGATCTATAATAACAACGCTAACGATGGTCACTTTACTGCCAAAGGCTTTGGCTAAAATCATGGCCTGATCGGCTGCTGCAACTGCAATGGGTGAATCATCAACAGAAACTAAAATATGCTGGTAATAATCCATGATCCTGTCCTCTTGTTTTAAGAATCGTTATCTGTTCCAAGATTAGCATAGCTAAAGTAAAGTCATAAAAAAGGATAAAAATACATCTTCTTCATCACGGATTAAAAACAGCTGTATTAAGAAATCTTTACGATTTAATCTTAAGATAATCAAAAATAAAGCCTATGCTTTTCTGGGTATTGAAGTAGATGACTAATAAATTTTTAACCAAGATAATTTAAAAAATGAAATTTGAATTTTGAGTTGGGATTGTATATGGCCACTAATTGATCGTGTCTTATTCAGATAAGTAATTTGATATGAAAAGTTAAAGATAAAGGATTGAGGTTAAAATTATAAAATAGTCATATAAAACAATCCACTATATTTCGATCGGGGCTTTTTCGTATTCTGAAGCGGGAAAGGAGACTCGAACTCCCGACCGCAAACTTGGCAATATTCACCGAAATAAATTACATTAAATATATTAAAATGATATTAATTTAAATATATATAAAACATATATTTATAGTTTTAATATTTTGGGTTGTTACTTAAGGTAGGGTGAGGTAAGAAGAAGTTGGTCACTTTGAAAGTTATATAAATTCAACAATAATTACCAACATAAATATTTTACTATTTTTAGTTTTACTGATTGGTAAGAAGTTGGTTTTGAGTACTGAATTTCGCAAGCAGGAGTAATTAAAATATTGATGAATGATCGGTATTTATTTTTTAGTTAAAAGGCTAACATTATTTTCAATCTGGCTTTGGATCATTTGGAAAGTCTCTGATCTAATCTGCTCAGGTAATAGGTCATGAGCGATCCTATTAAATCGACTTGTAACCTCAAAAATCGAGCTAATTTCATCGACTTCTTTAATAGAAAGATCTGCCTCTTGCGTGCCCAGTTTTACAATGGGTTGTCGAGGAATACCAATGCCTCACCCATAATATCCATCTGATGATATCCACCTGGGCCTTCGTAGAAAGTGACATCATAGGCGGGGGCGAGTTTCCATTGCCCAATTGGGGGTATCAAAAATGAAAATTTTTTTGCAATGATCATCTCGATTATTGAAAACCACATTGAAGACTGCTCGCTTGAATACAATTGCTTTACAGGATTCAGTCATTAAAAGATGCTTAATCAATCGTCTAAATTTTGGGGGGCAGGTCATATTAAATGAACACCATGTTCATGGCCTTAGACACTTTTATAGACACTGAACAAAGTAATACACCGGTCAATTTACCTTATGTCCTTACGGGATTAGCAGAAACGTTGTCGATACCAGAACCTGAATTGTCGGCAACTCTCTGGCAAAATTCCCTCGCAGCCCTGCATTTAACTGCCTAGCGCAATCCGATAATAAATAATAACAAACCCGCCGCGCAGTTGGCATACAGTAAGTAAAGAAGTGGTTGACTGTGATCATAAAAATAACATCTCAAGCCGGAGGGAAACTAGATGGCTAAGTATAGTGATATCAATAGTTTTAATACCTTAGAAACATTAACCGTCGGTTCAGAACACTATCAGATTTTCAACCTGTCCAAATTGCAAGTGCAGTTGGGCGACCTGTCCCGGCTGCCAAAATCTTTAAAAGTCTTGCTGGAAAATTTACTGCGTTTTGAAGATCAGCTCACGGTGAAAACCGAGCATATTCATGCGTTGGCAGAGTGGCTAAACAACCGAACCTCAGAACAGGAAATCCAGTATCGTCCGGCACGGGTACTGATGCAGGATTTTACCGGTGTTCCCGCCGTGGTTGATCTTGCCGCGATGCGTGCAGCAGTGGCCAAAGCCGGCGGTGATCCGGAAAAAATTAATCCGTTGTCACCGGTGGATTTAGTCATCGATCACTCGGTGATGGTCGATCACTTTGCCAGCCCGCAAGCTTTTGAGCAGAATGTCGCAATTGAGATGCAACGCAATGGCGAGCGCTACCAGTTTCTGCGTTGGGGGCAGGCGGCGCTCAATCAGTTTCGCGTGGTGCCGCCAGGAACCGGGATTTGCCACCAAGTCAATCTGGAATATCTGGCACAAGTGGTCTGGAGCAATGAGGTCGATGGGCAGCGCTTTGCCTTTCCTGATACATTAGTCGGTACCGATTCACATACCACCATGATCAATGGCTTAGGCGTGTTAGGTTGGGGAGTAGGTGGCATCGAAGCGGAAGCGGCTATGCTGGGCCAACCGATCTCCATGCTGATTCCGGAAGTGATCGGCTTTAAGCTCATCGGTAAACTCAAAGAAGGTATTACAGCAACTGATCTGGTGCTGACCATTACCCAGATGCTGCGCAAAAAAGGCGTAGTTGGAAAATTTGTCGAATTTTATGGCGATGGCCTGGCCGATTTACCATTGGCTGACCGTGCCACTATTGCCAATATGGCACCCGAGTATGGCGCTACCTGTGGCTTTTTCCCGATTGATGAGGTGACGCTTTCCTATTTGCGTTTAACTGGACGTCAGCCCGAAAGAATTGCCTTGGTAGAGGCCTATAGCAAGTTGCAAGGATTGTGGCGCAATCCGGGGGATGAACCCGTCTTTACAGACACTCTGGCTTTAGATATGTCGACGGTAGAAGCCAGTCTGGCGGGTCCGAAACGTCCGCAGGATCGTGTGCTATTGTCGCAAGTACCAAAAACCTTTGATGCCTTCATGGAACTGACGTTGAAACCGGTCAAAGAGGAAAAAGAGCGTCTGGAAAATGAAGGGGGGGGAGGTATGGCTGTTGAAGCGAAACAAGCCAATCTGCCCCATGAAAGTGCTTTTTGCGTCATTGATGATAAAAAATATCCGTTGCAGCATGGCGATGTGGTGATTTCAGCCATTACCTCCTGTACCAATACCTCGAATCCCAGTGTCATGTTGGCAGCAGGACTATTAGCCCAAAAAGCACTCGAAAAAGGTTTGCAGCGGAAACCTTGGGTGAAAAGTTCACTGGCTCCAGGTTCCAAAGTAGTCACCGATTATCTCAATGCAGCAGGGTTGATGCCTTATTTGAATCGGCTGGGTTATAACCTGGTTGGTTATGGCTGTACCACCTGTATTGGTAATTCGGGACCTTTGCCTGAAGCGATTGAAGAAGCTGTGCAATGTTTCGATTTGAATGTAGCCTCAGTGCTCTCCGGAAACCGTAACTTTGAAGGACGGGTGCATCCATTGGTGAAAACCAACTGGCTAGCGTCTCCACCCTTGGTTGTTGCCTATGGTTTGGTCGGGAATATTCGAACTGATCTCACTACTGAGCCGATAGGTGAGGG
>JBLZXS010000328.1:0-8174 GCA_050285325.1 Acinetobacter sp. | reverse complement strand
TTATAAACCGTGATCATAAATCCTTGCATGGATTCTTTGGCATACTGACTTTCACGGCCAGCATGGGCAAACAGTTTTACGGTTTGAATATTAGTATAGGCATCGGTCACACGACCAGTCATCACGGCGCGCGCATCCGCCTGTTTATTGGAAATCTGGCTTAGACGTGGAATGAAATAACAAGCAGCAATAATAAAAAGTACCAGCCACAGCAGCAGCGGCAAAATCAGCATCGGGGAAATTGCCCCCAGCACAAAACTGATGGTGACAAAGTAAATCAGCACATAAGCCAGCATATCACCCAAAATTACCCAGAACTCACGCACTGCAAGCGAGGTTTGCATAACTTTGGCAGACAGACGCCCCGCAAAATCATTATGGAAAAAATCCAGACTTTGCTGCAAAAGCAGGTTATGAAAGCGCCAGCGCAGGCGCATGGGGAAGGTACTGTATAAAATTTGATGCTTGATAATGGATTGGAAACTGGCGAATAAAATATTGGCCAGTAAAATGCCGGTCAAAAGGGTCAGATTTTGTGTATGTTCAGCCAGAAAAGTTTCAGGTTGACTCTTGCTCAACCAGTTAACTAAATCTCCAATTTTTGAATAAAGAATGGCTTCAAAGCTTGCAGCACCTGCGGTACATAACACCAGCAACAGCAAATACTGACGCACGCCTTGTGCCGCTTGCCAGACAAAAGGAAAAAAACGTGTTGGTAGTGGTTCGTTTAAACCTTTGGATGGATAAGGATCGACCAGTTTTTCAAACCACTGCAACATATAACATTCTCTTTAATTTAACACTTAAACTGATGGATGATCTGGTTCTGCTACCGGTGCTGAAACAGCGGTAAATTGCTTAAAATCTGCGCCAGAAGGAGCCTGATACACTTTCAAACCAAATTCTGGAATAATCGCAATGAGATGATCAAAGATATCTGATTGTATCGCTTCATAATCTTTCCATACAGTGGTATTTGTAAAAGCGTAAATTTCCAGCGGCAAACCCTCACTGGTCGGCTGTAATTGACGGATAATTAAAGACTGATTTTGTGCGATCCCCGGATGCTGCTTTAAATAAAATTCGACATAGGCACGAAAGGTTCCCAAATTGGTTAAACGTCGCTGGTTATATAAAGCCTGATTAGACAATTGCTGATTGAAGGTTTCAATTTCATCTTGTTTGGTGTCCAAATACTGATCCATCAATAAAAACTCTTTCAGCTTTTTCTGCTCATCCAGAGTCATGAAATGCACACTGCTTTGATCAATAAAAATTGATCTTTTAACCCGACGAACCCCGGCAGAAGCCATGCCACGCCAGTTTTTAAAGGTATCGGTGACCAGTTTGTTGGTGGGAATGGTGGTAAAGGTCTTATCAAAATTCTGTACAGTAATAGTGTGTAATGACATATCAATGACATCACCATCGGCATTTAGGGTCGGCATTTCAATCCAGTCCCCAATACGAACCATGTCATAAGATGAAATCTGCACGGATGCAACTAAAGACAGAATGGTATTCTGGAACACCAACATCAGGACTGCGGCCATGGCACCAAAGCCGGCGAGTAAGGTAAAGACATCTTTTTTCAGGAAGGTGCCTAAAATCATCAAGCCACAGACAATAAAGATAATCAGCTTCACCAATTGCAAATAGCCCTTAATCGGCTTATTTCTGGATTTTGGATTACGCTGATAAACCAGATTGAAAATACTTAAAAATTCACTAATGGCTAAAGCTAGCGTCAGGAAAATAAAGGCTTGGGCAGCCATTTGCACCAAAGTAACGATTTTTTCCGAAAGATGCGGAACGGTGATAATACCGTTCATAATTACAATCGCTGGAACAATATTGGCAATTCTGCGAATCACGCTGTGCTGTGCCAAAATTTCATTGTTGGCAAATTTCATCTTTGAAATGAGCTTGCGAATGCCGCCCACCACCACTTGTTTTGCAATGAAGTTTGCCAGAATTGCCAGTAAAATGAGGATGCTTAAGGAGGTCACCATCTCCAACCACGGATATTGATCTGACCAATCTTGAATATTTTTGATAAAAGCGAAATGCTCCAAAAGTAGCCCCTAGAATCTAATCAGTTAAAAATTCTTTATAGTTTATATGGTTATGATTTATTCCTAATGAATGATAACGATTTGTATACAGGAACAGAAACGGAATTAACGCGCTGGTTAGGAAGGAGATTAAATTGCTGCGATTTTTAAGTTTTTAATAAGAATTGAGACTAAAACGAGCGCCAGTACGAATACTGGCATCGCTATTGAACTACGGGGATTAATTCGGTATTACCACATTAAATCATCAGGGATCACATAAGCTGCATATGGATCTTCCTCATCCGTGACTTGCTCATTCTTTTCAGAATTATTCACGATAATAAAGCCTTCCATTTTGTCATTAATACGATCTGCCAAGGCTTTAGGCAAAACTGCATAACCGTCATCTTCCTTGGCAATCACCAATGAGCCTGAAACCAGCGCATTATAAATTTGCTGATTCAGATAAATCTTTTTAACTTTGCTGTCGTCAATAAACTGATAAGACACTTCGCCATCGGTATCGCGAATTTTGTGCTGATTGATCATTTGAACAATGGCAGCTTTTAACTCTTTACCTTGCAGCAGACGTTTTTTCTCTAAATCCAGGGCTTGGTCTTTGGCCAGTTTCTCTTGCTTGTCTTGTGCAATTTTCGCTTTCAACTCAGCTTCATTGCTTTGTCCAGTACGTTGCTCATGTACAGCCTGTTTAGACAGTTTTTTAGCCTTTTTATTATCTACTAAACCCGCTTTTAGCAATTGAGCCTGTAATGCATTTTTGACCATAATAAATTCCGGAACTACTCTTGAATATGTCGATAACGAAAATAAATCATCCAATATACGATGCTAAGCATCCAACTTAACAGCGCAGGGACAAGGAATGAATCTAATTTTAAATAAGGATAAATCAGGCTGGCAATTACACCACCGAAGAAAAATCCCAATAAAATGGCTAAATGGAGAATAATCCGTCTTCGGTCTACATCTAAACCACGTAAGCGATAGCCTAACGCTAAACCTAAATCGGTCAAAACACCAGATAAATGGGTGGTTCGAATGATGGTGCCTTTGTAATGACTGAACATGGCATTTTGCACACCCATTGCCACACAAGCCCAAAGCAAGGCATAACGCGGGAAATAGGGCAGTAAAAACCAGCACAACAGAATAAAAAAAGCCACCAAGCTTAAAGGCAGGCCGTAACGGCGTCCTAAGCTAAAGTGGCTATTTCCAAGAATAAATCCGCTATAAAATGAACCGATCACATAACACAGAACCACAAGGCCCAAGTAGAGCATCAGGTCGGGTTGCCAGTGCAGCACCGCCATGGCCAACATGCTGACATTACCGGTCATATGTGAAACGGACTGATGTAATACGGTAATCAGTCCGAGGACGTTAATCATTCCTGCATTCATTGCAAGAAAAAAAGCACCTAATTGAACCCAAAGCGGTAAAGTTTGAAGAGGCATAACGTCATAGAAAATACTTAATAATGACTATCTTAATCTAAACCGCGGTCTACAGCAGCAGTAAATAATACATCGGTAGAAGAATTTAATGCAGTTTCAGTCGAATCTTGCAACACACTGATGACCATACCAATCGCAACCACCTGCATGGCGATATCTGAACTAATACCGAACAAGCCACAAGCCACTGGAATAAGCAACAGAGAACCGCCAGCCACACCAGAGGCACCACAGGCAGAAATAGTCGCCAATACGGATAAAACCAGCATGGTAGTGAAATCAACCGAAATACCCAAAGTATTTACAGTGGCTAAGGTGAGGACGGTAATCGTCACTGACGCACCGGCCATATTAATGGCAGCACCGAGTGGAATAGCCACACTAGCGGTAGATTCGCTCACGCCTAAACGTTTGGCTAAATCCAGGTTTACTGGAATGTTGGCTGCCGAGCTTCGGGTGAAGAATGCCGTAATACCGCTTTCACGTAGGCATTTAAAAACCAGTGGATAAGGGTTTGCACGGGTAACAAAGGCCACCATGATTGGATTAATCACCAAGGCCACAAAGAACATGGTGCCAATCAATACAGCCAATAATTGAGCATAGCTTTCAAAGGTACTTAATCCCGCTTCAGCAACGGTGACCGCGACCAGACCAAAAATACCGACAGGGGCAAAATTAATCACCAAACGAATTACGGTATTTACGGCATTTGCAGCATCGGTGAGCAATACTTTGGTAGTGTCATTGGCATGACGGAATGCAGCACCCAAAGCCACTGCCCAAGCCAAAATACCAATAAAGTTTGCTTCACTAATTGCAACAACAGGGTTGGCAACAAAACTTAAAAGAAGATTTTTTAAGATTTGAATGAGACTGCCCGGTGGTTGCAAGTCCGCGTTTGCCGGAAGATCCAGAAACAAGGTACTTGGGAAAATAATACTGGCAATTACTGCACTTAATGCAGCCAAGAACATCCCAACACCATACATCACCATAATGGGTTTGATTTTTGCGCTATGTCCGACTTTAAAATTAGCAATGGACGATAAAACCAGCACAAAAACTAAAATAGGTGCAACAGACTTAAGAGCTTTAATAAATAAGTCACCCAACAGGCTTAAGTAAGGAGCCAGATTAGGGAACAAAACAGCAACACCAATACCTAAAATAATGGCGATAATAATTCGGGAGACTAAACTCAGGCGCATTAAAGCAGAGAACATAAGGGTGCCTTGTTACAAATACGAGGACTAAAAAATTTACAAATATGCTCGCCATTTTATACCTAAAATAGTTATTGCTAAAAATTAATTTTCATATAAAAACTAAATACTTATTTTTAAAGTTGATATTTCTAATTTTGGTACTTAAAATTTCTCATATTGGCAGAATACCCATGTTTTATACTGCTCATGCGCTGCCGATATTCTTTATAAATGCTCTTCATTTAAAAACCACAATTGCCTGAATTTATTTCAGTCATTTGTGGTAAATCGGCTTGACCAATTTATGGTGCTGAACTCGTTTCGTTCAGTTAAAAAACTTCAGGAGAAAGCTCTTGCATGGCTTGAAAATGGGACAGGTAAATTTGACCACTCAAATGTTTTAACAGTTTTGAGTGCTGTAATTTATCCATGACGGGGCCCTTGATTTCTGAAAAATGTAACTTGATATTGAGTTTTTTGAGTTCAGCATTTATATCTTCCAGCATTTCTAAAGCACTCAGATCAATGGTACTAATACTCGAACAGTTGATCACCACATGCTCTAAATCAGCATACTGACTCACGGCATTAATGAGAAAGCCTTTGAAAGTATTGGCATTTAAAAAAGTCAGATTTTCATCAATACGCATTGAAAGGACTTTTGAAGAGGTCAGCACCTGACGACGTTGCACATTTCTAAAATGCTGGGTTCCTTCCACCAAACCAATGACGGCAATATGCGGGCGACTGATGCGCCATAATAGAAGCATAAAGGTAGTAATAATGCCGATGATCAAACCTGTCGAAATATCAATGCAAATTACCCCAAAGAAGGTAATCCACATCGCAATCCCATCTGCTTTTGAATAACGCCAGGTTTCAAAAAAGGGTTTGAAATCGACCAGTTTCCAGATTGAAACAATAATGGTTGCAGCCAAAATAGCTAAAGGTAAATCACGGAAAAATCCGGTGAAATAGAGGCTGACCAAAACAATAAGCAGTGATGACATTACACCTGCCAGTGGGGTTTTGGCTCCGGAATCTGCATTCACCACGGTACGTGACAAACTGCCTGTGACCGGAAAAGCAGAGCTTAAGCCGGCACTTAAATTGGCTAAACCTAAAGCAACCAGTTCTTGATTGCTATTTAAGTTACTGCGTTGCTGTAAAGCCGTTGCCTGAGCGATGGATAAAGATTCCACAAAGCTAATCATGGCAATCATGGCAGCACCGGGAAACAAGGTGAGGACCAGATCCATATTCCAGTAGGGCATAGTAAAAGGTGGAAATCCTGAAGGTATTTCTCCTACGGTTTTGATGCCGTACTGTTGCAAATTTAGAAAATAAACCGCAGCAATTGAAACAACCACCAAGACCAGAGGCAATGCTTTGGAAATAAAAGCAGTCGGGCCGATGCGACTTTGAATGGCATTAGAGGTTAAAACTTTAGGTAGATAGATGAGAAATAACAAAGCAAAAAGGCCGAAAATAAAAGTTTGAATATTGCTATAGCGAATGTACTGCCACAAACTCAGCAAAAATTCAGGAACATTATTGGCATTTAAAGGAACATCGATCAGAAATTTAAATTGGCCTAAAGCAATCAGCAAAGCCGAAGCAATAATAAAGCTCTTAATTACAGGATGGCTAATCAGTTGAATCAGAAAGCCAAATCGGAAGATCCCTAATAGAAGTGAAATAATGCCGACCATCACCGCAAGTAGACAGGCGGCCTGTATATAGACGGGAGAACCCACTTCAAATAATGGATTTAAAGTGGCAAAAGTCATCATGGAAATAATCGCGACCGGCCCAATAGAAAGCGTAGGACTGCTCCCGACCATGGCATAAATGATCATGGGTAAAATACTGGCGTATAAACCCATAATCGGTGGTAAACCTGCCAGCATGGCATAAGCCATACCTTGAGGAACCAGCATTGCAATGACGATCAGTGCCGAAAGAAGGTCGGATTTAAATTTAGCTTGATTGTATTTATGCAACCACTGCCACGCAGGTAGCCATGTGGTTAAGCGGGAATTTAAATCTGACATATCTAAAACTAAATCACTATTTTAGATATATTATGCACAAAAAATGCTAAGAAGTCTTAAGCTGATAAATTTCTCTACTGATTATCTTCTATCAATATGATTAGATTATATTTTTAGGGCAATAGAGTTGATATAACGTATTTAAGACTTGCACCAATTTTTCATCTTTAATGGAATAAAAAATCTGTTTGCCATCACGGCGGGTCGCAACCACATCACTTTTACGCAACATCATTAGCTGTTGAGATAAAGTAGGCTGGTTAATTTGAGTTCTTTCTTCAATTTGCGAAACATTGAGTTCTTGTTTAGCAAGATGACATAAAATAAGTAAACGATCTGTATTGGCTAATGATTTTAATATCGTGACAACAATATCAATGGAATCATGCATAGAAGCAATTTCAAGATCGGTGTTCATACAGCATTTCCATAACACTCAACAGTAACCTATAAAGTATAAGGCTTTAGTAATTCGATACATTATGAAAATGTAACATTTTCAATTGTTTTTAATGAAGCTAAATATCAGATATTCTTATATAAATATAATAAGACATTTAATAAATTTTAAATGCCTTATTGTGATGCAGAACACGAATAAATTATTTTTTACTGACTTGTTTAAATCCTTTTAATTCTTTTTCGTTAAAATAAAGTGCTTCAATTATGGCTTGACGAGTTTCAGGATCATACCAGTTAAAAATGGCGGAGATTTTTTCTTCAAAATCTTCATTGAGGACAAAACGGTCATCCTGAATGCTCAATAAACTGTTTTGTTTTAAAACTGAAATAAAACTTTTTAAGGTTGCACTATCAAAATAATAGCCAGATTGAATTTTTTGAGTTTGGAAAAGTTTTTGTAATACCGCTTTCCCCATTTTCTCTAGCTCTTTCATGCTCAGTGACTGAGTTGGTGCATACTGTTTGAGTAACTCTGTAATCATGATCATATTATTCAGGCTAGAACTGGATAAATGGGCAAGTGATAAGAGCTTGGTTTGCATCTGCTCATCTAATGCAATAGATACAGTATGATCTTGATAAATGATCCAGCCCAAATGTTCTAAACTTTTTAAAATCAATTCAATTTCATTTTCTAATTCATCTGCATTCCACTTTAAGAAAAACTCTTCTTTAAAATAGGGATACATATTTTTAATCGTATCGGTTAAATAATGACATGAGATTTTTTTATAAGATTGAATCAGCATGGCAATTAATGCCGGAACAATAAAACAATGCAGAATATTATTACTAAAATAACTTAACAGAATTTTTTGACTTTCTGAGACACGGATCCAGTTTTCATTATTTTGATTAAAAGTTTCGACCTGTTTTAATTTTATTGCATATTGAATAATTTCAGTAGCAGATAATTCA
>JBLZXS010000327.1:0-5056 GCA_050285325.1 Acinetobacter sp. | reverse complement strand
CTTTCAGGCGGACAAAAACAGCGTGTCGGGATTGCCCGCGCTTTGGTCAGCCATCCTGAAATTTTACTCTGCGATGAAGCGACTTCTGCACTGGATCCTGAAAGTACCTCGGTTGTGCTTTCCCTGCTCAAAGAAATCAATCAGAAACTGGGAATTACCATTGTCCTGATTACCCATGAAATGCAAGTGATCCGTGAAATCTGCGATCAAGTGGTGGTAATTGAAAAAGGCGAAATCGTGGAATCCGGGCAAGTCTGGTCTGTGTTTTCTAATCCAGAACAGCCGATTACCCAAGAGCTACTCAATCTGGAACAACTGGATTTGCCCTTTGCGGTTTATCCTGAAAAGGACAATGCGGCTTCACATACCATTTTAAAACTGAAATATGCCAGTGAAGCTAGACATTCTCCTGACCTTGCACAAATTTTAAATCGCTTTGGTCATTCGGTCCATTTGTATCAAAGTCATATTGATACCCTTCAAAATCATTTGGTCGGCACGTTAATTGTCGGCGTAGCTGATATAGATATTGATCTCCCACAACTCCAACAACAATTAAAAAACCAGATTGCGCATCTAGAGGTATTGGGCTATGCACGACCAACTCATTGATCTGTTGATTACCGGTACCATAGATACTTTATTGATGGTCGGCGTTTCGGCATTTTTTGCCTTGCTGATTGGTCTGCCGATGGCCGTGATTTTGGTCAATACTTCGGAACACGGTATTTATCCTTCGAAAAGCATTAATCAGTCTTTGGGCTGGATTGTTAATATCACCCGCTCCATTCCCTTTCTGATTTTAATGGTTGCTCTTATTCCATTGACTCGTCTCATCGTTGGCACCAGTTATGGGGTGTGGGCAGCCGTTGTTCCCCTCACTCTTGCCGCAACACCTTTCTTTGCGCGTATCGCCGAAGTCAGTTTGCGCGAAGTCGACCAAGGCCTGATTGAAGCAGCTCAAGCCATGGGCTGTAACCGCAAGCAAATTGTCTGGCATGTGCTGCTTCCCGAAGCGCTACCCGGTATTGTGGCAGGATTTACAGTGACTTTAGTCACCATGATCAACTCATCCGCGATTGCAGGTGCCATTGGTGCCGGAGGTTTGGGAGATATTGCTTACCGTTATGGTTATCAGCGTTTTGATATGCAAATCATGCTGGCCGTTATTGTGGTACTGATTGTTTTAGTCATGCTGATTCAGGCGACTGGAGACACCCTGGCCAACCAACTCGACAAACGTAAAATTTAAAGGATATACATTTCAGTTGTTTTCAATAAACATGAAAGCCATGACCTGACTTTGTGGTGGCTTTCATGTAAAATCAGCCACAATTTTTAAAGTATACTTTGTGAGTCATTTCATGGGTTTTAATTGCGGTATTGTCGGCTTGCCGAACGTTGGTAAATCTACACTTTTCAATGCATTGACTAAAGCTGCGATTGCTGCAGAAAACTTCCCGTTCTGTACCATTGAGCCAAACACCGGTATCGTTCCTGTACCTGATCCACGTTTAGACAAATTGACCGCCATTGTAAAACCACAACGCGTGATTCCAACTTCTATGGAATTCGTTGATATTGCTGGTTTGGTTGCAGGTGCCTCTAAAGGTGAAGGTTTGGGTAACCAGTTCCTTGCCAACATCCGTGAAACCGATGCAATTGCCCACGTGGTTCGTTGTTTTGAAGATGAAAACGTGATTCACGTAAATGGTAAAATTGATCCGTTAGATGACATCGCAACCATCAACACAGAACTGGCACTGGCTGACCTTGAAGCTGTTGCGAAAGCCATCACTCGCTTAGCAAAATCTGCAAAAAGTGGCGACAAAGAAGCGATTGCCGTTAAAGCAATTTTAGAAAAAATCCAACCATTGCTTGATGAAGGCAAACCGGCTCGCGCAGCTGACCTGGATGATGACGAACGTAAACTGGTGCGTGGTTTTGGTTTAATGACTTTAAAACCAACCATGTACATTGCTAACGTTGCTGAAGATGGTTTTGAAAACAACCCCCATTTAGATGCCGTTAAAAAATTAGCTGCTGAAGAGAATGCGATTGTAGTTCCACTTTGCAACCAGATTGAAGCAGAAATTTCTTTGCTTGAAGATGAAGACCGTGCTGAATTCCTTGAAGCAATGGGTATGGAAGAACCAGGTCTTAACGTGGTAATCCGTGCAGGCTATTCACTGCTTGGCTTACAAACATACTTCACTGCCGGTGTACAAGAAGTTCGTGCATGGACTGTAAAAGTCGGTGCAACTGCACCTCAAGCTGCTGGCGTGATTCATACTGATTTTGAAAAAGGCTTTATCCGTGCTGAATGTGTTGCTTATGATGATTTCATTCAATACAACGGCGAAGCTGGCGCGAAAGAAGCCGGTAAATGGCGTTTAGAAGGTAAAACTTACATCGTTCAAGATGGTGATGTTTTACACTTCCGTTTTAACGTCTAAACCTGACAGTAGAAAAGCCAGCACTATGCTGGCTTTTTTTATTTTTTATAGTATTAAAAATGGGCTCAATGTAAATTTTGAGCATCTACAACATGCAGCCTAAATCCCAGCATTCAAAAAGTTTCCGCTTTTTTCCGGGTAAATATCTCGGTAGATTTAAAGTTCAGGAATCACTGGAAAGATGGTTTATAAAAAGAACTGCTGCCCTGTCTGAATTTTCCCAATTTGATTGACTCAACTTGAGAGTTAATCAGATACCTTATAATTTTGCATTAGGTGCAGTTTTCTATATGATTGGGTTTAATCCCTAATAACTTAGGCTATTTTATTCGGATTTATTTGATACAACATGAGCTTAATTTTCGCTTAAAACTAAAAATATGCCGACAATTCCATCCTGAAATCTTGCTGTTCAACAACCATGTTACAACTTAATCGCTGATCAAATTTGCCTAATTTATCTACAGGCACTGATGCCTATTTTCAAAGAATAATGGCAATGAAAAAACTCAGCACAATCTTTACAGCAGTAATCTTCTCAATGCTTAGTGTGTCAGCATTTGCCTGTCCTCAAGGCATGACCATGACAGGCGGTACGGGTCCAAATCATAAAGGAGGTAAATGTGTTACGACGGCTCATATGCAAAAACATAAAGCAAATCATGAGAAAAATGCAGAGCATAAAATGATGAACACAGATCACAACATGATGAAAATGGATCACAAAGCTGCAACCCCAGCCCCTAAGACCGCCGCACCTCAAGCCACTATGCATGAAAATATGCAGCAAAACAAAATTCCGGAAAAACAGGCACCCAAATATTAAACCTCAACCTATCTTAACGCTATATAAAAAAGCCAGTGCTTATTTCAACACTGGCTTTTGTATTGGGTGTTTTCATTCAGCCACATTCACGGTGTTGGCATCCATTGCAGCACGTTGCTTGTGTGCTTGTTCAAGTATGCGTTGTTCCAGCTCTTTTCTAAACCCTAACATAAACACCATTTCTGCCAAAACAAATAAGGGACCGATGGCTAAGCCAATAATATCATCGGTAAAAGCGGGCTTTTTCTTCTCATAAAAATGCCCAATAAACTGGAATAC
Source organism: Acinetobacter sp. (assembly GCA_050285325.1). Classification (GTDB taxonomy): domain Bacteria; phylum Pseudomonadota; class Gammaproteobacteria; order Pseudomonadales; family Moraxellaceae; genus Acinetobacter. The sequence goes on along the minus strand of JBLZXS010000327.1, from coordinate 1,495 downwards.
CCATCCCAGCACAAAAATTCCAATGCTTAAGCTTAACCAGCTAGTGGTATCAAGCTGGGCAATCTTGTAAGCAAATGGATAAGCAATTGTGTAGACCACTAACATGATCACACCAAATATGCGATCTAAACTGAGATAATAAACACAACTGGCAAGCAGTAGCACTAAAGCCAAAGTCAGTTCAACACCTGAAATGCTCACACCTGCACGTGCAGTGAGGCAGATGATTGCAAACACAATCAAGGGAATACCGATAAAATGGGTCAAAATGTTTTTATGGTCTAAATGATAGGCTGCATACTGGCTGAGCAGCTGTTCTAATTTGGTCATGTTCTTCTTCCTTGGTACACTGATTCTTTGACTATATAAAAAAATTCAAACTGGAGTTGTCGGCTAAATGACAACTCCCCCTCAAAAAAGGAATTGAAGTGCTGGAGCCCATTTATATCGATCATTTAGAACATAATGCGTGGTTTTCACAATTACCTTCCGCATTTAAGGAATTTATAGTCAATCATGCTGCTCAACAGCAATTTGCCAAGGAACAAGCCATCTTTCATTCAGGGGATCGATTCAATGGCATCTATGCCGTTTTAAATGGTGCTGTTCGCTTAGGCTATATCGATATTGAAGGTAAAGAATCCGTAGCGGCGATTGTGGAACCAATTATGTGGTTTGGCGAAATATCACTGGTCGATGCCCAACCCCGCTCCCACAATGCCATTGCGACTCAAAAGAGCCTGATCTTACACATTCCCAGTGTGGCGATACAAAATTTACTGCAGCAATATCCTATGTTCTGGTATCACATCGCACAATTGACCAGTCAAAAGTTACGCTTTGCTTTTTTAGAGCTGATTGCAATTCAGACTCAAAGCCTCACCCAACGTTTAGCCCAACGCTTAATTTTTATATTAAATGGTTACGGCAACCATTTGATGGTTGAAACAAACACCATTCATTTATCTCAAGAACAATTGGCGCAAATGCTGACCTGCTCCAGACAAACCGTGAATCAGGAACTGCAAGCCTTAGAAAAACAGAATATTTTGCGGCTCTCTTTCAAGAAAATTGAAATTTTGGATTTGCCAAAATTGCATCGCATCGCGCATGCATTTCCAAGTCTTTGAATTAAAAATAAGAGAGATTTGATTGAGCTATTAAGATCATAGTATTGCAGTATTTATCTTATTCAGGTTTGATGAGGTCTATATGAATATTGCATTCATTATTGTTATATCGACCCATTACGAACGTAATTGGCAAACATTGACATCATCAAAACCATTGCTGCATGGAGCAACTTCATTTTCGCTTTCTGATGTAGATTGGATTGACTGTAATTGTTCTGCTGCAATTGCCACATTGCTCAAAGCACTCAAAACGAAAGCTATACTTATTGATAAAAACACTTTATTAAACACCTTTTTTACTCCTGATAATTTTTAAAGCTAAATAAAATTAGAATCAAATCAAAATAAATATAAAATAATAC
>JBLZXS010000326.1:0-4894 GCA_050285325.1 Acinetobacter sp. | reverse complement strand
AAGTAAAACAATGCTTTCATCAATTGCAATGGTGTCGCCCACTTTGACGAGAATTTCAGCAACAACGGCTTTATCTACACCAATATCAGGAGTCGTAATTTGCATACTTATTTCTCCTCTTTATAGTCAGCAACAGGAAGTACAGATGGCGTTACTTGAGGAGCCCAAGCCACTGGACGGTCTGTATCCAGTTCAAAGCTAGAGATGGCATCTTTAACCAAACGCGCATCAACTTCACCTTCGTCAGCCAGTTTCTTCAATGTTGCAACCACAATGTGAGCAGCATCTACACCGAAGTAGCTACGTAAGTTACCACGTGTATCCGAGCGGCCATAACCGTCAGTACCCAACGCTACAAATGGACGGCTGTCTGGAAGATAACCACGGATCTGTTCGCTGTAAGCACGCATATGATCTGTTGCAGAAACTACAATACCTTCTTTACCAATCAGCTGCTGTGCAACCCATGACTGCTTAGCGTTTTCTGCTAGTGGATGCAAGCGATTGTATTCTTCACACGCCATACCATCACGCGCCAGTTCATTGAAGCTGGTCACGCTCCAGACGTTAGAATGAATCTGGTATTCCTCACGAAGAATTTTCGCCGCCTTGATCACTTCACGCAGGATTACACCTGAACCTAATAACTGAACAGTAGCTTTCTCTTCTTCTTCGAGTAAATACATTCCACGCTTGATGCCTTCTTCAGCACCTTTTGGCATTTCAGGATGCTCGTAGTTCTCATTCATGACCGTCAGGTAATAGAAGACACGTTCCTGATTCACATACATACGCTGTAAACCGTCATGCACGATCACTGCCAATTCATAACCGAAACATGGGTCATAAGACACACAGTTTGGAATGGTATTGGCCAAGATGTGCGAGTGACCATCCTGATGCTGTAAGCCTTCACCGTTTAAGGTAGTACGACCTGCGGTTGCACCCAGTAAGAAGCCCTGTGCCTGTGCATCGCCTGCTGCCCATGCAATGTCACCGATACGCTGGAAACCGAACATCGAGTAGTACATGTACATTGGAATCATTGGCAGGTTATTGGTTGAATAACTGGTCGCCAACGCTGCCCATGCACTCATTGCACCTGCTTCGTTAATCCCTTCTTGGAGCATGTGACCGTCTTTAGCTTCACGGTAATGCATCAACTGTTCTTGGTCTTCAGGGGTATATTTTTGACCATGCGCGGCATAAATACCGAGCTGACGGAACATCCCTTCTAAACCAAAGGTACGTGCTTCATCTGGAACGATTGGCACCACACGGTCTTTAATCGCTTTCTCTTTAAGAAGTGAAGAGATTAAACGCACCATCACCATCGTGGTCGATTGTTCTTTACCATTTGAACCGGCTAAGACTGCATCAAATACAGATAACTCAGGAATCGCCAATTGTTCGCTTTCTTTACGACGTGCAGGCAGGTAACCGCCTAATGCTTCACGACGCGCTTTCATATATTTCAATTCAGGTGAATTTTCGCTTGGACGGTAGAAGGGTACTTCTTCAAGCTGTTCATCGGTGAAAGGAAGGTTGAAGCGGTCACGCACGTATTTCAACGAATTAATTTGCATTTTCTTGATTTGGTGAGTTTTGTTGACGGCTTCGATTTCCTCAGACAAACCATAACCTTTGACTGTTTTCGCCAGGATGACCGTTGGCTGACCTTTGGCTGTACAGGCTTCGGCATAGGCTGCAAAAACTTTGTACGGGTCATGACCACCACGGTTCAGATTATCAATATCTTCATCGCTTAAATCTTTGACCAGCTCTTTCGCTTCAGGATATTTACCAAAGAACTTTTCACGCGCATATGCGCCACCCTTCACTTGATAACGTTGGAAATCGCCATCGACGGCCTCTTCCATCACCGCCTGAAGTGCACCGGTGGTATCTTTGTCCAACAGTGGATCCCAATGACGGCCCCAAACCACTTTAATGACACGCCAGCCCGCACCACGGAATAAAGATTCAAGTTCCTGAATAATCTTGCCATTACCACGCACTGGTCCATCCAGACGCTGCAAGTTACAGTTCACCACCCAAATCAGGTTGTCGAGCTTTTCACGACCTGCCAGTGAAATTGCGCCCAAGCTTTCAGGCTCATCCATTTCACCATCGCCCAAATAGGCCCAAACCTTGCGGTCTTCTTCCTTAATCAAGCCACGATTCATCAAATATTTTTGAATGTGCGCTTGATAAATCGACATAATTGGACCCAAGCCCATAGATACTGTCGGGAACTGCCAATAATCTGGCATCAAGTAAGGATGCGGATAACTTGGCAGGCCAATACCGCCAACTTCACGACGGAAGTTATTTAAATGATCTTCAGTTAAACGACCTTCAAGGAAAGAGCGGGCATAGATGCCTGGTGCACAGTGGCCTTGGTAATAGATCATGTCGCCGCCAAAGTGATCACTATTGGCACGGAAAAAGTGGTTAAAGCCCACATCATAGAGAGTTGCGGAAGAGGCAAAGCTAGCCAAATGACCGCCCAAATCATCCCCGGTCTTATTTGCACGAAGTACCATGGCCAAAGCATTCCAGCGGATTAAAGCACGAATTCTGCGCTCCATATCCTGATCGCCCGGCATTGCGGGTTGCTCTTCAACAGAAATGGTATTGCGGTAAGGAGTATTTAGACGCTGAATGGGAACATGTGTAGCAATTGCGCGCTGATAAAGTTTTTCGAGTAAAAATGCTGCTCGCTCCGTTCCCATGTGTTGTAGAACCGAGTCAAAAGCATCTTGCCATTCTTGGGTTTCTTGCGCGTCAGTATCACCATAAAACGCCATATTCCACCTATTCCTTGAGCCTATTTATATTCTCTATATGTACCATACTTTAGATGGCTTCAGTTATTGCCACAGCTGAATACGGAATAGCACTATTATTTAGATAATAAATACCTATTGACCATTCTTTACGCAATTAAACAAAAAACCGCCAATAAAGGCGGTTTTTTATACAATACATATTATTTCTAATGATAGTGTAAAATTTAAAGCAATAGCAGCTTTTTACTCTACTCTTTAAATGAATTACCACACTCTTTAACTAACGTTACAACTCGTTAAATTAAAACCGACAGAACAGGTTTTAAAATTTGTCATACTCAGTCTTATGGCAACATTGCTAAATAAGTAGAAGGGTTTTTACGTTGACCATCTTTTACTACTTCATAATGTAAATGTGGACCAGTACAACGACCAGTACACCCTACATTGGCAATTTGCTCGCCGGCTTTCACTCGATCACCTACACGGGCAATCAGACGGGAAGCATGTGCATAGCGAGTCAGGTAGCCATTGCCGTGGTTAATTTCCACGTATTGACCATAACCTGTACCCCAACCAGATTTGGTCACTACACCGGGGCCAGTAGCGTAAATAGGTGTACCACTTGGCGCAGACATGTCTAAGCCAGAATGATTTTCCGCACGACCACCCATGGTACGACCACCATAATTTGAGCTTACACGTTTCATGTCAGGAAGCGGATGGGATACCAACCAAGAGTAAGGATTGTTAGAATAGCTTTTAGAGGTGCTCGAACCGTATTTTTTGGCGAGCGATTCATTGTTCAATTCAACAGTTTTTTCACGTAATTTAACGCTCATTTTGGTTTCAGCAGGAATATCAATATCATTTGATTCTGCATAAGACCCTTGCGCTAAAGTACGGGTCAATTGTTCGAGACGATCTGTTGATCCGTCGTTAGAATTTAGTTCTACTAAATCAGCAAAAGCTACAGATGCAGCAGATGCTGCCAATGAAAACGCTAATAAAATACGTCGCGTATGCATAAAAAACCTCTTTTAACTGTTCTTAGTCAATGTCCTTGCGTGATCTCTTCCTTGATATCTACTGAAAGGAGCGCATAAGATTAAGACATAAATATGAAGGAACAATGTATGTCTGAACCGGTGAAGCTCTTTCAACAAACAAGAAAACACTTAAAAACAGGAAACTTTACGTTTCTCTCTACACAAGTTGCTGCATGGCAGAAACTTACAAAACTTATTCAACCGATATTGCCCCAACCAGAGCAATGGCAGGTTGTATGTTATCAACATGGCATTTTGACGATTACCGGTGCTAATCAAGCCATGATCAGTCAACTGGCATATCTTCAAAAGCAATATATTGCCCAATTATTACAATTGTCTGAATTTAAAGATCTGCAAAAACTGCAAGTCCGTTTAAGAATTCAAACACACGCACCACTCAAGCCTGAGGCTCTGACCAGATCCCTTAGTCCAGATACCCAAGATTTAATTCGTGGTGCTGCTGACTTTGTGAGCGACCCTAAGCTTAGCCAAGCCATGCTACGTTTGGCAAGCAATAAAAAGTAACAGACATTCTGATGTCTTTGAATTAAGTCAAAAATTCTGTGAACTGTTTAACAATCCAATTTGTTATATTATAACACACACATTACAAGACAATGACTTATGTCACATCTACATAAGAAATTGGACATTGCGCTTTGTCATCAAATGTTACAATTTCGTAACTACTTGGATCGCTTTTAACATTACGCAATAATTGATTATTTAAGGCATGTCCCGACTTATAGCCATCGAATTTTGCAATAATTTGATGCCCGAGTAGATATAAATCACCTACAGCATCTAAAATTTTATGACGTACAAATTCATCTGAGAAGCGAAGTCCTTCCTCATTCACCACGCCGGTTTCATCCACCCCAATCGCATTGTCGAGGCTGGCACCCAAAGCCAAATTATTGGCTTTTAGATAGTCCAAATCTTTCATAAAACCGAAAGTCCGTGCTTCACTGACTTCGTAAACAAAAGTTTCCGTAGAAAAGTCGATGGTTGCAGACTGGTATTCTTTTTTAAATGCCGGATGATCAAAAT